>NZ_JBDUCX010000015.1:0-42731 GCF_040003245.1 Chthoniobacter sp. | reverse complement strand
GAAGACCACGTCTTCCTGGCGCGCGACATCGGCCACAGCCGCGAGTACAGCGAAGCCACGGCGCAAGAGATCGACGCCGAAGTGCGCAAGTTTTGCGACGACGCCTACCAGCGCGCGCTGAAGATCGTCCAGGACCACCGCGACAAGCTGGAGATCATCGCCAAGGCGCTGCTGGAATTCGAGACGCTCGATGGCAAGCAGATCAAGGAGATCATCGAAACCGGCCGCATGACCACCCCGCCACCCGCGGTGAAGCCACCGCGCGCCGAACCGCCGCCGCTCACCCGGCAGCACGGCACGACGATCGCGCCGGATTATCCGGCCGGGCTGACCGAATCCCCGGCGTAGACGGGGAAAAGGATGAAGGCGGAAGGATGAAGGATGAAGATTCCCTTCCGCGCGAATTCTGGCGTTTGATCGTGGCTTCCTGCCGCCGTTGAACGGCGAAGAAGAGGAGGCGGAAAATGCAGATCGACGCAGTTCGGTCTTCATCCTTCCGCCTTCATCCTTCATCCTTTCTCCATGCCCGGCCCCACTCCGCAGCCGATTGCCGTCGAGGAACTCCCCGCATTGGCGCGGGGCGTGATCCAGCGTGCGAAGTTTCCGCAACTCGCGACGGTCGATGGCGACCAGCCACGCGTGCGCCCGGTTTCGCCAGTGCGCGTGGACGAAGACTTCACGATCTACGTCGCCAACCTGCGCAGCTACGGCAAGACGCAGGAAATCGCGGCCAATCCGAAGGTCGAGCTCAACTACCTCGACGAAGCGCACGACCAGGTGCGCATCACCGGCCGGGCGGAAGTGCTCACGGACCCGGTGATTCTCCGGGAGATCTGGGAGGGCAATCCGCTGCTGCGCCGTTACCTCGGTTCGCCGGAGAACCCGGAACTGATCATCTATCGTATCCGCCCGAGTCGCGTGCGGTTCATGCGCGAATGGGCACTGGAATATCACGAGGTTCCGCTGCCGGGTTGAGCGCAGAAAACAGGGAAAGCGCCGTCAGCGCGGAGCGTGGCGATTTCCTTGATTTTAACAGATTCGATGTTTGCCACTAAGGTGGCCGGCGTTCGGGGGTAATGATGAGACAGAGGGACGCAATCCCTCTCCCTATCATGCTTTGGAGCCTCTTCTTTAAAATCTACGCCACCGCGGCGATCAGCTATGTCGCGGTGGTGGCTGGGTACTTCTCGTACCGCGCCCGCGCCCGGAAGTAATTTCCGCCTCGAAACCGCGCTACGCGAGCCGGCGCGCCGTTCCGCGTCGAACGATCTGCTCCCCACGCTGTCCAATTTGGTGGTAATTTAAGACACGTCTTCCTGCCTGCCTTCATTGACAAAGCAGGATGACGTTTCGATACTGCTGAAAACAATGAGTCTCGACTTGAACGATCTGCTGCGTGATTGGCCGCATGAGCCCGGCATGATCAAGGTGCGCAAAATACTCGGTAGCGACGGGAAGGAGAAGATCCAGCTCCGCATCGACCTGGGTCTGATCCAGATGGAAACCTCCGGCCGGCCGGACGGGCAAGAGCCGAATGATTGCGAATCCCTGCTCGAGTACCATCAGCAGCGCGCCAAGCGGGCGGAGAAGAAAAACGAGAAATACGCGCTCGATGCCGAGGAAGTCGGTGAACTCCAGCAGGAGGGCATCCAGTACTATCACCGCTACATTTCCCTTTTCCAGTTGAGCGATTACGTCGGCGTGATCCGCGACACGCAGCGCAATCTCGAGATGTTCAAATTCGTGACCACGCACGCCATGCCCGAGGAGCTGGCGCAGTCCGTGGAGCAGTTCACGCCCTATGTGCTGATGATGCAGACGCGGGCCAAGGCTTCCATCGAGCTGGAGCGCGAGGAATACGCGACGGCGGTGAAAAAGATCGAGGAAGGCGTCGAGCAAATCCGCGCCTTTTACGAACAGGCGGAAAATCCTGAGGGCGCCGCGAACAGCCCCGAGCTCGGCTTTCTCGGGGAATGGCTGGAAGAAGTGCGCGCCAAGCAGCCGCTGACCAAGCTGGAGAAGATGCAGAAGGAAATGGACAAGGCCATCGCCAACGAGGCCTACGAACGCGCCGCGGAGTTGCGCGACCTCATTCGACAACAGCAGAACAAGAAGTGATGCCTCTGCGGCGGATGCCCCCCTTCCGCGCTCTGGCGCTTTTGTTTCTCCCGCTCGCCGCCCTCATCTTCACGGGCTGCGATAACGACCCGAATCCCCCACCCTACCACAAGACGCGCGCGGACGGTTCACCATGGCGCGCCCGCTACATGGGGATTCCCTATGACCCCAAGTCGTTCGATCCGCAGTTTGCCTACGACACGACAAGCCAGCAGTTCCTCGAGCCGGTCTACGATCGCCTGCTCGATTATCACCCGATTAAATCGGATCCTGTCGAGCTGATCCCGGGAATGCTCGAGGAGATCCCGAAGAAGGAAGTCCAGGCTGACGGCACGGTGAGCTATCTTTGCCGGCTCAAGCGGGGCATTCACTTTCACGACGATCCCTGTTTCCCCGGCGGCAAAGGCCGCGAGGTCGTTGCGAGCGATGTCCACTACGTTTTTCAGCGGCTCGCTGATCCGAAGGTCGAGTCGCCGTTCTTCGCGCCGCTCGAGCAGCGCATCGTCGGGCTGCACGAGGCCCGCGAGACCGGCATCGCGAAGACGGGCAAATTCGACTACGCGACCCCGGTCAGTGGATTCGAGGTGATCGATAACTACACGTTTCGCCTCCATCTCACGGGGCCATTTCCGCAGATCCTCTATTGGATGGCGATGCCGTGTTCGCTGAGCCCGGTCGCACGGGAAGCGGTCGAGTATTACGACGGCCAGAGTCACGAGGGAAAACTGCGCCCGCTCTTCCGCTTCTACACGGTGGGGACCGGGCCGTTTCGCATGCGCGAATACACGCCGCGCCGCCGGGCGCGCTACGAGCGGGTGGACGGTTATCATACGAATGTCTTTCCGAGCGACGGCTTCCCGCCAGCGAAGGCCGAGTGGCTCCAGCAATTCGCCGGGAAGCCGCTGCCGCTCTTCGATGAACTTTCCATTCTCATCGTGGCGGAGACGATTCCCGCCTTCGTGCTCGGCCGGCAGGGATATCTCGACGGCATCACCGCGAATAAGGATGCCTTTGCCGCGATCGTGACCGCGGACCAAAAGCTGACACCCAAATATGCCGCGCGTGGAATGGAACTCGAGAAATGCGGCTTGCCCGGTACCTTTTACATCACCTTCAACATGCAGGATCCCGTCGTCGGGAAGAACGTGAAGCTGCGCAAGGCGCTCTCCTGCGCGTGCGACATGCGGGCCTACGTGCAAATTTTCTACAGCGGCGTCGCGCCTGTCGCCAACCAGCTCATCCCGCGCGGGCTCTTCGGTTACGATCCGCACTACGTGAACCCCAATGGCTACGACTTGGAAAAGGCGAAACGCCTGCTCGCCGAGGCCGGCTATCCGGATGGCCGCGATGCGCGCACCGGCGAGCAGCTCGTCCTCACCCTCAACGAGTCGGTCGAGAGCACCGAGATGCGCCAGCGCGCGGAGTATGAGCAGCGGATGCTGGAGGTGCTTGGCATCAAAGTTAAAATCAACGAGATGACGGCCGCGCGCGCGCTCGAGGCCATGGAGCAGGGGAATTTTCAATTCGATAGCGGCACGGGCTGGGCGATGGATTATCCCGATCCCGAAAACTTTTTCATGATCTTCTACAGCAAGAATTTTCCCCGGGAAGGGGCCAATTATTGCCGCTACAGCCGCCCGGAGTTCGACCGCGCTTACGAGCAGATGGCGACGATGGACGACGGGCCCGAGCGGCTCGCGCTCATCGAGAAGATGAACGCCATGCTTGCCGAGGATTGCCCGGCGATCTGGGAGTTCGACAAGGCCTTCTATATTGCCACGCAACCGTGGGCACGCTGGACGCACAACTCCCCGATGATCGAATACGGCTTCAATAAATATCAACAGGTCGATCCCGTGTTGCGCAAGAAACTGCGCCGCGACTGGAACCGCAAGCCTTTGTGGCCGCTCTTCATCCTCGGCGCGCTGCTCGCCGCCGGGCTGATCTACGCCGTCCGCTGGAACCGCCGCAACCATGTTTAACTACCTCGTTCGCCGCATCCTCTACGCCGTGCCGATCCTCCTCGGCGTCATCGTTATCACCTTCCTGCTCGACAACGTGATGATGTCGCCCAACGCGAAAGCCGCGCGCGTCCTCGGGCCGAAGGCCACCGGCGCGGCGCGGACCGAATGGATTCACAACCGCGGCCTCGACCGACCGCTGCCGAGTCAGTTCATACACTATGTCGGTCATCTCGCGACGGCGCAATTTGGCACGAGTTGGGTCACCGGCCGCGACCTGCGCGAAGTCTTCTTCCGGGGCGCCGGTCCTTCACTGTGCATCACGCTGCCTGGATTCATCGCCGGTTTCCTGGCCTCGGTCGGCCTCGCGCTCTTCCAGGTCTTCGTGCGCCACTCGCCACTGGATCGCGCCCTCACCATCGCCAGCGTCGCACTGATGAGCGTGCCAACCATGGTCTATGTGATCTTCACCCAGGCGTTCCTCGCCCTGGCCTTGAACTACTTCCCCGCCTACGGCTTCAGCTACGGGGGCCTCGGGATGGTGCGCTTCATCATGCTCCCGGCCGTGATCTTCATGCTCATCAACCTAGGCTACGACGCGCGGCTCTATCGCGCCATCTTCCTTGAGGAGATCGGGCAGGATTACGTGCGCACCGCCTATGCCAAGGGCGTTACCAACTCCCGCGTCCTCGCCATCCATGTCTTCAAGAACGGCCTCATCGCCATCATCACCCTGGTGGTCGCCGAGTTGCCGCGACTGATTCTTGGCTCGCTGCTCATTGAAAGCCTCTTCGGGATCCCCGGCCTCGGCAACGTGCTCGTGCAGGCGATCCAGACCGGCGACCAACCCGTGGTCATGACCAGCGTTTTCATTGGCTCGCTGCTCTACCTGCTCTCCTTCATCCTGACCGACATCTTCTACGCGCTGGCGGATCCGCGCATCCGCCTCTCGTGAGCTTCAGCGAATTCTTCAACCACTGGATCACGCAGGATCTGCTCGTCATCGGCAGCTTCGCGCTGGTGTTTTGGCTGTTGCGCGCCGGAGCGCGCAACGAACGCTGGCAGCGCGCCTTTGTGCGCATCAAGCGCGACCGCACTGGCCTCCTCGCCCTCGTGGTGGTGTTGCTTTATCTCACCGTGGGCGCCTTGGAGTGCCTGCAGATTCCCGACGAAGGCGGTGGTACGCGCAGCATTCTCGACGTCCTCACCTCCAGCGTGAAGCAGGAGAGGAGCTACAGCGCGCCTTTCGCCGATGCGCCGCTCGATGCCGCCCAACACGGCAAGCTGCTGGGCAAGCACCTGCTCGGCACCGATGTGCTTGGCAAGGACGTCTTCGTGCAGATGCTCAAGGCCTGCCGCACCGCGCTCATCATCGGCGGATTGACCAGCGCAATCTACGTGCCGCTGGGAGCGCTGCTGGGCGTCCTCGCCGGCTATTTCCGCCGGTGGGTGGACGACGCCATTCAATACGTTTACACCACGCTTGCTTCCATTCCCGAGATCCTGTTGCTGGTCGCCATTCTCATGGTGCTCGGCAAGGGACTTGGCACCATGTCCATTGCCCTCGGTGTCACCGGCTGGGTCGGCCTTTGCCGGCTCATTCGCGGCGAGACAATGCGACAGGCCGAGCGTCCCTACGTGGCAGCCGCACGGGCCCTCGGTCAATCGCATCGCAATATCGTTCTCCGGCATTTGATGCCCAACGTGATGCACCTCGTGCTGATCAGCGCCATCCTGGGCTTTTCCAACATCGTGCTCGCCGAGGCGATTCTCAGCTATCTCGGCGTCGGCGCCCCGGTGGGCACAGCCAGCTGGGGCGTGATGATCGACGCCGGCCGCACGGAGCTTGGCCGTGACCCGCTCGTGTGGTGGAATATCAGCGCTGCCACCGGTGCGCTCTTCGGGCTCGTGCTCGCGCTGAATATCCTGGGCGACTCGCTGCGCAACGCCTTCGACCCGAAACGCACCTGATCCCATGCCTGACCAATCCTTCCTCGAAATCAAAAACCTGGCGATCGACTTTGCGACCGAGGGCGGCGTGGTCGAGGCGGTCAAAGGCATCTCCTTTTCCATGGCCCGCGGCGAGACGCTGGCCATCGTCGGCGAAAGCGGCAGCGGCAAGAGCGTCACCGGCCTGGCGCTCACCCGCCTGCTGCCCGAACCTCCGGCGATTTACAAGTCCGGCGAGATCCTGCTCGATGGCCAAGACGTGCTGAAGATGCCGGCGAATGACTTGCGGAAGATTCGCGGCGCCAGGATCGCTTACATTTTCCAAGAGCCAAGTACGTCGCTCAACCCGGTCTTCACCATCCGCAATCAAATCGCCGAGGCCATCAAGCTGCACCGTCCCGAGGTGCGCGACCTCGACGCCGAGGTCATCCAGTATCTCGATCTGGTCGGCATCGTCGATCCCGCCAAGCGCCTGCACGATTACCCGCACCAGCTCAGCGGCGGCATGCAGCAGCGGGTGATGATCGCCATGGCGCTCTCCTGCCAGCCCGAGCTCCTCGTTGCCGATGAGCCCACCACCGCGCTCGATGTCACCATCCAGAAGCAGATCATCGACCAACTCCGCGAGCTGAAGGAGCGCGTGCAAATGGCGATCATCCTCATCACGCATAACTTTGGCATCATCGGCGGGATCGCCGACCGGGTGGCGGTGATGTTCCGCGGCAAAATCGTGGAATACGGCGAGACGCACACCGTCCTTTCCAATCCGCAGCATCCCTACACCAAGGCGCTCATCGAGTGCATCCCCCAGCCCGGCCAAAAGCGCCGCCGCCTGGCCACCATCGACCACGAGGCGCTGGAAGCGGCGGTGTAGGTCTCATTCTTCCTATTCCTCCCATTATTCCCATGGGAGGAATGGGAGGAATGGGAGGAATGGGAAGTATGGGAGCTTTCGCTAAAGCGCGCCCTTGAGGATGCTGAAGATCTCGGTGTTATCCAAAAAGCCCCGGATCTTCTCCGAGCCCAAGCCGCGACCAATGGCCATCACGTCCTCCGCGGTATTCAGCGCCGAAGGTGTCTGAAAGGCGGCAGGCTCCGTCTTCGACCCCGGCCCATTCGGCCCCGTGGCCCACGTGATCGCCGGCTGCCCCGCGGCATTCAGCCCGAGCAGACCCACCCCGTGATCCTGCACAAAAGGATACCCATTCAAGCTGAAGCCCCCGGTGGCCTGCTGGCCCACCGCGAGAATCAGCGACTTGTCGCCCGCATATTTCGTCGCCGTCGCGATGGCATGATCGAGCGCCAGCGTCTCCACGAGGACGTGCTCCCCTTCGTTGCGCTCCGCCGCCGTCGTGGCGAGACTGGCATCCACCACCAGCACATAGCCCTTGCCGTGCACTTGCAGGAACTCGATCGCGCGCCGCACCATATCGGCCAGCGAAGGCTGCTGGCTTCCCGACTCGATTTGGTTGCCAAACGCCAGGAGCCCGTCGCTAAAAAATCCCGCCAGCGGAGCCGTGCGAAACGACGCGGCATTCTCCAACTCGGCCTTGGATCGAACCAGCTCCCAGCCTTTCGCCTGCATTTCCGCGAGAACATCCCGGTCATCCTTGCGATGCCCGCCCTTGGCCGCGGACAAGAACTCGCCTGCCCCGCCGCTCATGACGACGTCAAATTTTCCCGGTTCGAGGAACTGCTGCAACACCTTCTCCCCTTCCCGCGCATCGGCAGCGTGCGCGTAGAACGCCGCCGGCGTCGGCGCCAGTGGTGAGCCCATCGTGATCAACCCCACCGCCCGCCCTTGTTGCCGGGCCAGTTCCAGGATGGTCGCCAGCGGCTTGCCATCGGGATCGACCGCGAGATGCCGGTGCCCCACCCGCACCCCGGTGGCCAGCGCAGTCGCGGCCGCCGCCGCATCCGGCACCGCAAAGTCCCGCGCCGGGTTTCTCAACAGCGCGAGATTGGGAAACGATTCGAGTGCCAGGCGGTGATCCGCCCCGCCTTCATAAAGCCGGGCCGCGGTGATATGCCGGGTCACCATCCCATCGCTCACGAAGAGAATGATCCCGAAAGTCTTCGGCACCACCCAGGTGCGCACATAGAGAAAGCCAAACGCCGCAAAAACGAGCAAACAGCAGAGCGCGAGCAATTGGTTGCGGAGCTTCATTCAGGGTAAGGAGGCCGGGATTCAAAAGCGCGCCGCCCCGCTTGGCAATGTCGGATTGCGCGGATTCCGCCCAGCGCAACGCGGCCTTCCCGCCTATCTAGCCGGCCCCATGGAGAGCGGGTAGAGCAGCGCGACACCGACAATGGCCGCAACCGGATGACGAGGCTTCATCTTCTTGTTTGGCCAAGCAGCCTTCACCCCAGCGCGCAACGGGTCCGCGGTGATCATTGTTTGAGGTCCAGAAAGCGGAGCACGACTGTCACCGGTTGCTTCCGCCAGTTCTCGGTCACGAATTGGTTCCCTTGCTTCGTCGCCGTACCCTGCACGGAAAGGACGCTCCATGTCGTTTGATCGTTGCTGGCCGAGATGCGGTAACCGATCGACGCGGGCCCACGGCCCGGAAAGTCGGCGCTCCCACTGAAGCGCGCATCGATCCGGAAGGTCGCCGTGGAAAACGTCATCGTCAGCCCGCCGCCATACCATCCATGCGCCATGCTGACTGTGGAGAGCTGTGCCGTGGAAAGCGTACCGAGTGCCGCGTCGGTCGGAGCGAGCGTCGCGAGCCGCGCGGTTTCGATGGCGAAGAACTCCGTCGCCGGGGCGTCGGCGCGAGCAATACCAGGCAGCCAAAGTGCGACGCAGAAAGCCAGAGTCAGGCAAAGGGTGCGCAGGACGGACATGGCGGTGGTTGCCGGCAGCCGTTCGAGGGTCAGCGCGTAATCGGCGAGGGAGGCAATTCTCGGCTTCATTTCAGCGGATCGTCACGGCGTCGGCCAACAAGTCCTTAACGGTGCAGCGTTCATGGGGTGGCAATGAATCCCATTTTCACGCCCGCTTGAAAACCCGCCTTTTCGTAAAAGCGCAAGGTGGCTTCATCTTTCCGGCCGGTGAGGAGCATCACCTTGTAGCAGCCCTGCGTCCAGGCGAGCTGGAGCGCGTGTCGGAGCAGCGCAGTGGCGATGCCTCTGCGTCGAAACCCGGGATGCGTCACCACGTTTTCGACGAGGCCGTAGGGCCGGGCGGCCCGCGTGAGATTCGGGATGATGGCGAGCGTGCAGGTGGCCACCAGCGCGCCGCCCACGTCGGCCGCAAGGTAATGGAGTTGCGGGTCGGCACAGATGCGCTGCCAAAGCCCGGTAAGGTCGGGATTCACCGGCAAGGCGGGATCTGCGGGGTGCAGATGCCGGTACAGTTCCAGCAGACCCGGCAGTTCGTCCGCACGAATCGCCCGGATCAGCGAAGATGGGAGTGGTGTTGGCAAGTCAGTGGAAAGTCAGTTCAACGGTGAGGGGTCCTTTGGTCACATCGGTGGGAGCATAGTCGACTCCGCCGCCCGCCAAGTCGGAGGAACGCAGCACGACCAGATTGAGGGCGATGGGATTCATGGGATTGCGTTGGTGTGAGGCGTTTCGCTCATGGGCGCTTTTCGGTGACAAGACGCAACTCGGTCAGCACCGCCTGACCCAGACCAAAAAGCTCGACAAATTTACCCGTGCGATTGCTCACCGATGCCAAATCCGTCTCGATGACCCGGACCCCATTAAAAGTAAGGAAATAGAAGCGGACGCGGCCAGCGGTCGGATAGGGAAACTCGGTGGTCGGTGTGGCTGAGTCGAAATAGCGGTCGGCGGCACGCACGAAACGGATCGCCGCCGCGCGAACGGCTTCATGTCCCTCGCCGCCGATAATGCCGAAGGTGGATGTCGTGTAGAGGCTGGCCGCCCCCGTGGAGGAGGAAAAAATCGTGGCGGTCTGTTCACCGATCGGCCAGTCCATCAGGATGCCGTAGATGCGCGGAAATTCTTTGCTGGGCTTCTCCCCGACTTTTTCCGCGGGCGTGGTGAGCATCATCTGCCGAAGTGCGCGTCCCGCATCCGCGGGATTCTTCTTCGGATCGGGGGGCTGAGCTTTGGAAGAGGAACCGAAGAGAAATGAAAAGAGGCCCATAAGGATGACGATAATTGCCCGGTTCATTGGCGAGGGGTTATGGCGTCTACCGCTCTCCATCCGCCGCCGTGAGAGACGTCGGTAGCGCACACGGATCAGGTTTTAAACTGTTCTTCGTAGGCTTTGCAGTGATGAGGAAACTCCTCGGCGTAGAACGGATAAGGAACGCCGAGAATGGTGATCTCGTAGCCGCCATCATCTTTGAAGCCGCTGATGCAACATCCCTGGCCGCTGATTTCGACACCGTCCGCGCGGTAGACTCTGAGTTCGGGGATAACTTGCGTGTCGATAAGTTCATGCTCAGCTTCAGCGTTGTTCACTTTGATGCCGTGGGCATGGCAGTAATTGAGAAAGAAGTGGTACGGCGACTCGGGAGTGCGCAAGGAAAGTTTGCCGAAGACGACGCCCATCGGCGGGTCACCTTTCTCCAAGGCGGTGGTGCCAATTTCCTCGCCGTTCAAGCGGACGCGATACATAGGCTTAGAAGCTCCGGTCATACAGAAACCCCGTTGGGCGCGGTGAAGGTCTCGTCGGCGACGTTACCCGTGTTGCGGGTCGCAGCGGGCTCGAAAAGGAGGACCTCGGCTTCGGCCTCGGCCATGGTGCGATGTTCGATTCCATGCGGGACGACACAAAATTCGCCAGCCTCGAGGACCACGCGGCGATCGCGAAACTCGATCACCATCTGGCCGCGCCAGACGAGGAACAGCTCGTCCTCGTGCTCGTGGTGATGCCACGGGAAGACGCCGGCGATTTTGGCGAGCTTCACTTCCTGGCCGTTCAACTCCGCCACCACTTTGGGCCGCCAATGCTCGTGGATGAGCGCGAACTTTTCCGGGAGAGAGGCTTTAGTCATGGGAACTGACTGAAATGGACACGCATCAGATCGGGGCCGGATGGGGCGCCTCGGAAGCGCCTTTCCCTTAACACAGGCCACCCATCGGGCGCAAGTGACCCAGCCCAAGGGCGCCAGATTGCCTTCGCCGTTTTGGAAGAGGGACGCTTCGGGGTAAGGCACCTTAAATGGGCTTCTTTTCTTTGCCCGAAGGCGGGCTCGTGGATGGCCTGGGGAAGCCGGGTGATCCTGCCGTTGTGGGTGGGATTCATGCCTGTTTTTGTTTCGGTGGGATCGAGTGGGATCGGTGGGATTCTCTCTGTAAACGGGTGGGATCGGAGGTGGGAGGAGGAGTGGGAGCGCACTGGGAGTCCACCGGGAGCGGCGACGGCCACTCTTCTCGATGGCTCACCACCCTCGTAGCCGTCGTGGACGGTATTTTTGCGGGGCGAAACGCGTCTGAGCAAACGTGTTGATCTGGATCTGTCTTCATCGCCCCATGGAAACATAACTCGCGGTAAAAAGTGCATTGCTCCATTGGTTCCATTGGCTCCATTGCGGAAAATTGACTCTGCGCACCTCAAAACAGAGTCCGGAGGAGCAGGATTCTCCTCCGGGCGCGTGAGGACACGCGCTCTACACCGGTGATCGCCGCGCAAAATTCGGCTGCAGCCGATTTAAACGCAGAGGACGCGGAGAACGCGGAGGGCCGCAAAGGAAGGGAAAGCCCTCCTTCCTCCCCTCCAATCTCTCTGCGCCCTCTGCGTTTCACCTGGCCTCACTTCGGTTCAGGTGCATGGCTACAGTTTAACCTTAAACCGCTGTAGTCGAGGGAAGGCCCAGCGACCCCTTAACTCCGCGCTTTCGCGCGAAGACGCCGGCGGCGCGGCGTCCCTACCAAAGTCTCTCAATCACCGCACGGTGACGATTACAGAGAGAATAGCTGGGGATTCTCACTCCTGGAGGCGGTTTACGGCCCCTTTTAAGAAGCCGTTCTCGCATTTGCAAAATCGGTAGGCACGGGGGCGTCCGAGGGGCGGAAAAGGGAAATGAGAGGAGGAGCTTGAGAACTATTTTCCAGAGTAAACGGCGATTTAATTCCAGAAATTATAGGAAGCGGGCACCGGCTGGCATGCTGGTAGCTATAGTTATTATAGAACTTATCAAAAGCCCATTTGATTATGAAAAACACACTTCTTACAATCTCGCTCCTCCTCCTCACCAAACTCGCCGCCTGCGCGGTGGTCGACTTGGGCACCACGACGGATCACACTCCTTACGACCGCTTCCTGAGCCCAGTGAAGGACGTCTTTAACGGCATGCACGGTGAAGGCGCCTCGATGGACAAGGTCCAGTCCGCCATGCGCACCGGCCGCTCTTTCCGCTACGCTCACTCTGAGCCTTACCTCCCGGCCACCCCTCAGGAAACCGCCTCCAAGCACACGGGCGACTGCAAGGACAAGGCCCTCTGGCTGATGGACCAACTGCAAGACCCCAGCGCCCGCTTCGTGATCGGCAAGATGACCCGCGGCGCCAAACTGAGCCACGCCTGGGTGATGTGGCAGCACGACGGTCAGTGGTGGATCCTGGACTGCACGATGCTGAGCCGCCCGATCGCCGCCGACAAGGTCAGCGCGAACGAATACGTCCCGCTTTACTCCTACAGCCGCTCGACGGCCTTCCGCCACAGCGACAAAGCCGGCCTGACGGCCGATGTGGCTGGCACGAAGCAATCGCCGGTGGCGGAAACGAAGGCCACGAAGGCCTTGAAGTCCATCAAGGCCACCCGCCTGGCGGCCAACTAAGAAGCGAGTAAGAAGATTTTTCATGGGCTGCGCGGCGCTCGGGTCTCACGACCCGGGCGCTTCGCATTTTCTGGGATAAGGCAGTGAGGACAGCAGGGTCGGATAGGGAGGGAAGCGCGCCGTCGCGCTAAAACGGAGAGCGGACATTCCTGTCCGCTGCCTCTTTACTCCTGCGGGTTGGAAAACCCGCGCTCCGTTCTTGCGATCGCAGCGCGCTCGTCTTCTGGTGGGCCACCTCTTCGGCAGCGCGATACCTTTTTTACGAAGGATCGTCCAGGCACTTCCGGATGGTATCGAGGATCTCGTGGAGCGAACTGGGCTTCTGGATGAAGTTGACGCCCTCCTGGAGGCGGATCGCGCCGCCGGCCAGTTCGGCGCTGTAGCCGCTGGTAAAGACGATCTTGAGGTGGGGCTGAATGAACCGGAGTTGCTCGGCGAGTTCGCGACCGCCGATGCCCCCGGGCATGACGAGATCGGTGAAGAGCAACTGGATGCAATCCCCGTGCTCGCCCCAGACGCGCAGGGCTTCGGTGCCGCTGACGGCTTCCATGACCTTGTAGCCATGGCGCTCGAGCATCCGTTTGGTGACTTCCCGCACGGACGCCTCATCCTCCACGAGCAGGATGGTCTCATGGCCGCCACGCGGGCTGGCCGTGGCGGCAGCTTCGGAGGGTGATTCGTGCCCGGCATCGCACGCGGGGAGAAAGATGCGGAAGGTCGTACCCCGGGCGATTTCACTGTAAACGCGGATCCAGCCGCGGTGTTGCTTGACGATGCCAAAGATGGTGGCGAGGCCCAGTCCAGTGCCCTTGCCGGGTTGCTTGGTGGTGAAGAAGGGCTCGAAGAGGTGCGCCTTCACATCCTCAGTCATGCCCATGCCGGTATCGCTGACCGACAGGCACACGTGCTGGCCGGCGGAGGCGTCGGGGCTGGCGCGCAATTCATCCTCCGTGATGTGCCGCTCGGATGTCTCGATAATGAGACGCCCACCGGCGGGCATGGCATCGCGCGCATTGACCGCGAGGTTCATGATGACTTGGTCGAGCATGCCGGCATCCGCGTGAGCGACCAAGGGGCTGGGGTGAAGGTGGAGCTGGACCTTCACATCCTCGCCGAGGATGCGCTGGAGCATTTTCGCGAGGGTGGTGACCACCCCGTTGATATCCAGGCGGCGCGGCTGCATGACTTGACGATGGCTGAACAGGAGCAACTGACGGGTGAGCGCAGCAGCCTTATCGGCGGCCGCCCCGATCACTTGCAGACCCTCGCGGGTGTCCTCGGGAAGGTTCTTGGCGGTGGCCGCCAGTTCCACCTCCATCATGACCGCCGCGAGAATGTTGTTGAAATCGTGCGCCACGCCTCCGGCCAGTTGGCCGATGGCCTCCATTTTCTGCGACTGGCGCAAGCGCTCCTCGATCTGCCGGCGCTCCGTGACGTCTTCCGCGACCCCGGCGAGGCGATAGACGTGACCGTTGCCGTCGCGGATCGGGAAGGCGCGGTCGTGAATCCAGCGCACCGAACCATCAGGACGGATGATGCGATATTCCTCATCAAATTGATCCGCACCCAATGCGGTCCGCTGCGGAACCCGCTCACGGTCGTCGGGATGAATCGCGTCGAACCAGCCATCTTGCGACTGATAGAGCGCGTCGCAGGAGCGGCCCCAGATCTTCTCGTAACCGGGGCTGATGTACAGGAGCCGCCCGTCCTGGGCGTCGAGCATCCAGAAGACTTCCTGGATATTCTCGACCACCTGGCGGAAGCGCTCTTCGCTCTGCCGCATAGCGGTCTCGGCCTGCTTGCGCTCGGTGATGTCCACGTCCATGCAGACAAACGTGGGAACGCCATCGAAACCGGGGATCTCGAAGATCGTGGAAAGGCACCAGCCCTCCCGGCCGTCGCGGCGCTGGAAGTGATATTCGAGCGGCCCGAGCGGCTTGCCGGTGCCGGCCAACTGCCGCAGAAGATGGAGAAAAGACTCCGCCTCCTCCCGGGTGTGAATGAGCTGGTCGAGCGTCTTGCCGATGGCCTCGTCGATCTCCCACCCGAACATGCGGGTGGCCGCTTCGTTCCAAAAGCGCACGCGGCCATCGATATCGTAGAGTTCGACCGCCACGTTGGGGGTGTTGTGAATGATGGCGTGCAGCCGGGCCTCGCTGGTGCGCAAGGCTTCCTCGCTGCGTTTGCGCGTGATGGCCAGGCTCACGTAGCTGGCGGCGGCCTCGATCGTCTCGATGTCCCGCGCTTCCGGGGCGCGCGGTTCGCGATGGTAGATGGCGAAGGTGCCGAGCACCTTTTTGTCCGCGGAGAAAACCGGCTGCGACCAACAGGCCCGAACCCCGGCTTTCTCCGCCAAGTGCTTATAACTGGCCCAGAAAGGGTGCGTAGCAATGTCTTCGACCACCAGCAGCTTTCCGAGAAAGGCCGACGTTCCGCAGGATCCCACACCTTCACCAATCTCCAGGCCATGCACCGAATCGTTGAAAAATTTCGGCAGATTGGGTGCGGCGCCATGCATCAAACGCTTCCCACTTTCATCCAGAAGAAGGATGGAGCAGATTGAGCCAGGCATCTCCGCCTCCACCGCACGGACCGTGAACTCCAGGATCTCCTGCAGGGCCGCGCCCGAGTTCAGCAACTCCAGCACGCGCAAGCGATCGCGTTCCCGGCGTTCCACGCGTTTCTGCTCGCTGAGATCGCGCACGGAGACGATGGCCAGGCTGCCGCGGTGTGTCTCCAGCGGGCTGAGGCCCACGTCCATGGCGAACTCGCTGCCGTCGCTGCGCAACCCGCGCAGGTCCAATTCACTGCCATTCGTCCCGGCACGCCGGCTCTTGGACGAGCGCTCTCCGTTGCGGGAATGTCGCGCATGCAGATCGTCCGGGATGAGCGACTTGATCGGCTTGTGGAGCAGATCGTCCGGCCGATAGCCGAAAACCCGGCCGGCCTGGGCGTTGGCAAAGACGATAGCGCCCTGTTCGTCCATGACCAGGAGCGCATCGGCACTGGCCTCGACGAGCAACTGAAAAAAATATTCGGGGAGCTTGAGCTTGCCGCTCATGGGAGGTTTGTCCATTTGGAGCTGCATCGGGCGGCGGCATTCTGCCTTAGGTCTGCTCCAACGCAAGCGCTCCGTGGAACTGCGATACCGAAAGACCTGACAACTGTCGCCGCGAGGCGACAGATTGGATTTTTATCTAGGTGCGCAGCTTCAGCAACAGGTCGCCCGCCTCGAGCGAATCGCCCACCGCGACGGCCACTTCCGCGACCACTCCATCGGCCGGAGCGTAAATGGTCGTTTGCATCTTCATCGCCTCGAGAGTGGCCAGCTTGTGACCCTTCGCCACTTTGCCGCCGAGCGTGGCACTGAGCGCGGTGACCATGCCGGGGATCGGTGCGCCGAGCTGCAGCGAGTCGGCGGCGTCGGCTTTGACCCGTGCCTTGCTCTTCGGTGCCACCGACTTGTCCGCCACCACCGCTTCGCGCGGCATGCCATTGAGTTCGTAACTGATCACCCTCCGGCCTTCTTTGTCCGGGGCGCCGATGTTAATCAATTTGATGAAGAGCACTTTGCCTTCCTCGATCGAGACACTGATCTCTTCGCCGGGCTTCAAGCCGTAGAAAAAGGCCGGTGTGGGCAGCGCGCTGACGTCGCCGAATTCCCGTTGGAACTTCGCGAAATCCGCAAACACATTCGGGTACATGAGGTGCGAAAAGAGATCGTCGTCGCTCGGTTCGCGCTTGGTCCTGGCCGCCACATCCGCCTTCGTTTCCTTGAGCTTCACCGGTGCCGGTTTCACGCGTTTGGGCTTCGCAGTGCCGAGCACGGCCTTGACCACCGCCGGTGGCCAGCCGCCCATCGGCTCGCCCAAACCGCCGCTGAGCATATCGATCACACTCTCCGGCCAACTCGTGCCGGGCGGCAGGTTGACGACGTCGACCGGCTTGATGCCACGGGTGAACAGGAAGAGCGCCATGTCGCCGACGACCTTGCTCGACGGCGTGACCTTCACGATGTCTCCAAAGAGGTCATTCACCTCGCGATAAGTGCGCGCGATCTCCGGCCAGCGCGCACCGAGGCCCATCGACGCCGCCTGCTCTTTCAAATTCGTATATTGTCCGCCGGGCATCTCGTGCAGATACACCTCGGCGCTGCCCGATTTCGGCGCGGTATCGAACGGCGCATAGAAATTGCGCACCTGCTCCCAGTAGTCGCTGAACTGGTTGAGCGTATCGATATCCAGGCCGGTATCGCGCGGCGTGTTTTGCAAGGCGGCGACGACGGAGTTGAGATTCGGCTGCGAAGTCGAGCCGCTCATCGAGGCGATGGCCAGATCGACGACATCGCAGCCCGCGTCCGCGGCGCGCAGGATGGAACTCGCATTGATCCCGCTCGTGTCGTGCGTGTGGAAATGCACCGGGATACCCACCTCGTCCTTGAGAGCCTTGACCAGCGCGCTCGCGGCGTAGGGGCGGCAGAGGCCGGCCATGTCCTTGATCGCCAGGAAATGGGCGCCCATCTTTTCCAGCTCCTTCGCCATCTTGACGTAGTACTTCAGCGAATACTTCGAGCGCTGCGGATCGAGAATGTCGCCGGTGTAGCAGACTGCCGCCTCGCAGATGCCGTGCGTGTCCTGCACGGCTTCCATCGCCGCTTTCATGTTCGAGAGATCGTTGAGCGAATCGAACACCCGGAAGATATCCATGCCGCACTCGGCCGCATGCTTGACGAAACCGGCGACGACATTCGGCGGATAACTCGTATAACCCACGGCGTTGGCGCCGCGCAGAAGCATCTGGAAAAGAATATTCGGCACGCGCTCTCGCAACGCGGTCAGCCGTTGCCACGGGTCTTCGTTGAGGAAACGCATGGCAGTGTCGAACGTGGCGCCGCCCCACATCTCGAGCGAGAAGAGCTCGGGCGTGCGGCGCGCGACCGCACCGGCGATGGCCAGCATATCGATGCTGCGCACGCGCGTGGCCATGAGCGACTGGTGGGCATCGCGGAAAGTGGTGTCGGTGATAAGCAACCGCTTTTGCTTGAGCGTCCACTCCGCGAACTTCTTCGCGCCGAGCTCGAGCAGCAGTTGACGGGTGCCGCGCGGCGGTTCTTTCTTGCGGTCCCACGAGGGCAGCGGCGCTGGATCCAATGCGGCGGCCGGTGTGTATCCTTTGGCGTGCGGGTTGCCGTTGACGATGACGTTGCCGAGAAATTGCAGCAGCTTTGTCGCCCGGTCGCGCTTCGCCTTGAATTCAAAAAGTTGCGGCGACGTATCGATCATCGTCGTCGTCGCCTGGCCTTCGCGGAAGATCGGGAAATGAATGACGTTCTCGAGGAACGGAATGTTCGTCTTCACGCCGCGGATACGGAACTCGCGCAAGGCGCGATCCATGCGGTCGAGCGCCATCTCGAAGGTCTGCCCGGTCGCGGTGATCTTCACGAGCAGCGAGTCGTAGAAGGGGGTGATCACCGCACCCGCGTCGCCCATGCCCGCATCGAGGCGGATGCCAAAGCCCTCGGCGGGGCGGAAGGTGAGAATCTTGCCGTAGTTCGGCGTGAATTTGTTTTCCGGATCCTCGGTTGTCACGCGGCATTGCACCGCGAAGCCCATGCGGGGCACCGCGTCCTGCTTCGGCAAGCCGAGCTCGGCGCCATGCAGCTTCGCGCCTTGGGCAATGAGGATCTGCGAGCGCACGAGGTCAATGCCGGTGATCTGTTCGGTGACCGTGTGCTCGACTTGAATCCGTGGATTCATTTCGATGAAAAACCAATCCTTGGTGTCGAGGTCGTAGAGGAATTCGATGGTGCCGGCGTTATCGTAGCCGATCTCTTTGGCGATCCGCGCCGCGGCATCGCACAGCTCGTGGCGCACGCGATCGTCCAGCTCGATGGACGGTGCGATCTCGACCACTTTCTGATGCCGGCGTTGCACGGAGCAATCGCGTTCGTGGAGATGGAGCACGTTGCCATGGCGATCGCCGAGGATCTGCACTTCGATATGCTTGGCGCGCGGGATATACTTCTCGAGAAAGACCGCGGCATTGCCAAAGGCGCGCTCCGCTTCGCCCTGCGCCTCATCGAGCAGGGCGTCGAGATCACCCGCCTTGTGCACCACGCGCATCCCGCGACCGCCGCCGCCGAAAGCCGCCTTGATGATCAATGGAAAGCCGATGTTCGCCGCGATCTTCAGCGCCTCGCCGCGATCGCTCACCGGGTCTTCGGTGCCGGGCAGCGTCGGAACTTTCAGCTTCTGCGTGAGGGCGCGGGCCGCGACCTTGTCGCCCATCAACTCGAGCAAGTCCGCCTTCGGCCCAACGAACTCGATTCCCGCCGCGCGGCAGGCGCGGGCGAAATTCGCATTCTCCGAGAGGAATCCATAGCCGGGGTGAATGAGATCAACGCCGTGCTCCTTGGCGATGGCCACGATCCCTCCGATATCGAGATAAGCGCCGACCGGCCCCTTGCCTTCGCCCACGAGATACGCCTCGTCCGCCTTGAAGCGGTGCATGGAAAAGCGGTCCTCCTGCGCATAGACCGCGACCGTGCGCAGCCCCAGTTCCGTCGCCGCCCGGAAAACGCGGATGGCGATTTCCGAGCGATTGGCGACAAGGAGCTTCTTCTGGCGGGGCGGCAGGGCGGGCGGAGACGGGCGGGCAGGAGGCATGGGAAAAGGGGTGTGCCGTTGTAAAGGAACGCCACCGCGGAACGCCAGCGGATTAAGCGTTGTAGCCGGGCTCAGTGAGCCCGGTCGGTGGTCGCAGCCGGGCTCATCGAGCCCGGTAAATCGAGCCGCCATCCGGGTTCAATGAACCCGACTACAACGCCTCCTCCACACGCAGATCGTTCAGACAACCTTGATACGGCCAGTCATCGCAACCTGCGGCCAAGCCAGCTCGTACCGGGTTCTGTTGTACGTAGTCCCACTTTTGTGCGTAGCTCTCATGCGAGCGTAGAAGGTGGTCGAAAAATTCTTCCTGCCACAACGGCACCGACGCGCCCAATCGACGATTGAGGAATTTTGCCGTCCATTCCTTCCACTTGCCGACAAAAACTTTCAAATCCTTCGCCCCGGGCTCAGGTGCGCAGAAAAAGTGGACGTGGTCGGGCATTACGACATAGCGGCCCACCTGCCATCCGTGTAGTTCCTGCCCCTTCTCCCAGACTTCGACACAGGACGCATACGCGGACGGATTATCCAGAATCCGGACGCGCCCACGGGTGCACGTCGTAACGAAATACACCGGCTCACGAACCCAAACGCGATCCAGGCGGCGGAGGTGCTCGCGATACTTTGGGTTCGTCCGATTCACGGGTGACGTTGTAGCCGGGTTCACTGAACCCGGCAATGCTGCGCAAGCGGCCTGCCCCTTCCAACCCGCCCTCGCAGACCGGGTTCAGTGAACCCGGCTACAACGAAGCGCTTCGCGCAGAAAGAGCTTGCCCACGCATTTCTCCGCCAGCGAACCTGACCGCCCCTCCATCTTCCATTTACTTATGTCCAAAGTACGTCTCGGCATCGTCGGTCTCGGCAACATCGGCAAATTTCACACCGGCTATCTGCTGGAAGGAAAAATCTCGCGCTGCGAGCTAGCGGCGGTCAGCGATGCCTACGCGCCGAGTTTGGAAGCGTTCAAGGCGAAGGGCATCCCGACTTTCGACAAGTGCGAGGACATGATCCGCTCCGGCAAGATCGACGCCATCGTCGTGGCCACGCCGCACTTTCTCCACACCACCATCGGCATCGACGCACTGCAGAATGGCCTGCACACCATGATCGAGAAGCCGATCTCCGCGCAAAAGGCCGACGCCGAGCGCCTGTTCGCCGTGGCGAAGGAGCACCCGAAGCAGGTCTTCGCCGGCATGTTCCAGATGCGCGTCGAGCCGCGTTACATCAAGCTGCGCGACCTCATCGCCAAGGAACTCGGCAAGCTGGTGCGCGTGAACTGGATCATCACCGATTGGTTCCGCACCGAGGCCTACTACGCGAGCGGCGGCTGGCGCGCCACGTGGAAAGGCGAGGGCGGCGGCGTGCTGCTCAACCAATGCCTGCACCAGCTCGATATGCTCCAATGGCTGTGCGGCATGCCGTCGAAAGTGCGCGGCTTCTGCCAGCTCGGGCAGTTCCACGACATCGAGGTCGAGGACAGCGTGACCTGCTACCTCGAGTGGGGCAATGGCGCGACCGGCGTTTTCATTTCCTCCACCGGCGAAGCCCCGGGCACGAACCGCTTTGAGCTCATCGGCACGCGCGGTAAAGTGGTCCTCGAGAACAACAAGCTCTCCTTCACCCGCAACGACGCGGACATGATTGAGTTCAGCAAGACCTCGAAGAGCGGCTTCGCCAAGCCCGAGGTCTGGAACATCGACATCCCCTTCGACACCGTGGGCAATGCCCACGCGGTGCTCATGCAAAACTTCGTCGACGCCATCCTCGACGACACTCCGCTGCTTGCGCCCGGCTACGACGGCATGGGCTCGGTGGAGCTGGCCAATGTGCTGCTTTACTCCTCGCTTATCAACCAGACCGTCGACCTGCCGATGGACAGCAAGGCTTGGGAAACCAAGCTCAACGAGCTGATCGCCAACTCGAAGCACGAAAAGAAAGTCGTGCAGACGCAGACCGAGGATTTCACGAAATCCTTCCGCAAGTAGTACAAGAAGTGGATAGTTGAGAGTTGCTGGTTGAGAGTCCCAGCTCTTATCCACTTTCCCCATGCTCCTTTGGCGCGAAAAACTGCCTGACACCTGGCTTCCCCAAATCCGGGCGAACCTGGGGCCGGTGCTGGTCGACCACGCCCACCTCGAGCGCAAGGCCGCCTCCTCGGCGCTCAACCTGGAAAAGTACGTCGAGTTGCACGACCGCGTACGCGAGCTCAACGCCATCGCCATCGAGGAGCTGCAACACTTCGATCTCGTGCTCGGCCTGCTCCGCGAGCGCGGTATTCCCTTCACGAATCCCCAGCGCAGCCCGTGGATCGGCGGTCTGATGAGCAAGGTGCGCAAAGGCCGGAAGGAGCAGGTCGTCGATCACCTCGTGGCCCTCGCGCTCATCGAAGGACGGAGCTGCGAGAAGTTCCAGATCCTCGCCGAGGGCGTGCGCGATCTCGATGCGCCCCTCGCCGATTTCTACGCCAGCCTCGTGGAAAGCGAAGGCAACCACTACGCCAGTTATCTCATCATGGCGCGGCACATCGACGAAGCGGAGACCGCACACCGGCTCGATTACTTTCTCGATCTCGATGCCACCCTCATTCGCGTGCCGAATCCCAAGCCGATGCTGCATTAAACCGCCAAGCCGGTGCGGACCAGCACCGCCTCGCGAGCAGAAGCAGCCTCCCCGGCGACCCAACTCCGGTCTCCCGCGTCCAAGGTCACGGGTTCATGCCAGCGATTGGTGACCTGGCGGCCCTCGCGTGCTTGATAGCGCATGAGTGCACTGGGCGCAGGCGCAGGCGAGAGATCGAGCCAGTCGCCGCCGCCGGTCAGGAGCAGATCGCATTGATCGACCGCAAAGAGCCGGGCCAATCCTTCCGACAGAGGCCCCGCCTCGGGAGTTTCGTCAAAACCGCTCTGGTGCAAAAGCCCCGTCGCCCGCCGCAGCGCCGCCGCGAACGGCACGCGGGCCGGCGCCACTTCGCACAAGGCGGCAAAGAACGCCTTGTGCGCCGGGGCGGAGACGGACATCAAGAAATCGTGCCGGCCTCGCAACTGGAGCGGACGGCCTGGGGATAGGTCGATCACTCCATCCACGGGCTGCAGGTGCAGGCCCACGGCACATTGCGGAATGATCGCGGGATCCAGGACGCGCGCAGCCGCGGGAGCGTGGCGCGTGAGCAGGCTACTGCGAAAACGCCGGTTGCCGACGAGGTCGAGGAAATGCTGGGTGCGAAAAAAATCGGGAGCCATTTCCGCCAGCGCGGCGCGCGCCGCCGGTGGCAGGTGCTCCGCCGGCATGGAGGGAAAGTGGGCCTCGGCGAGATAGTGCAAATCGTGCCGGGCCGTGTGCGCGATGAAATCGAGAAACGTCACCGGCGTGTTCACCAGCTCGAGTTCATCGTGAAACAGCATCTCCGGCGGTTTCGCGCGCATCTCCGCAATCGCTTCGCGCATCAGCGCGGCATAGGGGCCGGGCTGGCCGGTGAAGGCGCGTTCGAGCGCCGCCAGCAGCTTCGCGGCGTGGGCTACCGGATCCGCCACGTTCCCCATTTCCGCGCGGAGCATTTCCCGCAATCCCCCGAGCAGACCCCATCCGGGAAACACATTGTAACTCACATAAGCGATCCCGTCGGGCGCCAGAGCTTGGGCGCAGAGCGCCAGCAGACGTTCGCGCACCTCCGGCGGCACCCACGAATAGACGCCGTGCGCGATGACATAATCGAACGCGCCGGCTTCGGGTGTGTAATCCCGCAGATCGGCGCAGACGAAACGCGCATTGTCGATCGCCGCGGCGGCGCGCGCCTGCGCCGCCGCCGCGACGTGGACGGGAGAAAAATCCACGCCGACGAAAGTGCTGGTCGGCAACCGCTCCGCCAGCGGCAGCAGATTCATCCCCTCGGCCATGCCCAACTCCAGCACCCGGCAGTCGTCGGGCGCGGCCGCTTCCATCCCAAGCAGGCGCGCAATCGCGCCCACCCGCGCCGGATGCGTCTCCGGGATCGCACCGTGACGATACGGCAGGGCATCAAACGCGGTGGGGGACAAATCAGGCATGGCGGGAGAGATTCAACACACGTTGCCCAAACACTCAACTTCCAACCCGCGCCGCTTGTGAGCATCATCGCGCCATGAATTTCCCCGGCCTCGTTCGCGCGCTGTCGCTTTTCCTGGTCCTCATCCTGGGCGCCTTCCCGGGTAGAACGGCCGGCCCGGCTGTCGAAACGGTCCCCCTGCGGGAATCGCCGGCGATTCACCTTGAGGAGAAAAGCCACCAGACCCTCGACGCACTCCAGATCAAGGACGACGCCTCCATCGTCCTCACGCACTGCACCGACATCACCATTTCCTGCTGCGATCTGCATTCGATCGAACTGATCGAATGTTCAAGCGTAACCATCCGCAATTGCTGGATCCATGACTCCGCGCGCTGCGGCGTGCAGACCTATCATTGCCATGATGTGGTCGTGGAAGGCTGCCGCCTCGAACGCGTCGCCAGCGGCGTCTACGCGATGGATTCCAAAGATATCCAGGTGGCGGGTAATTTCGAGCGGAACGTCCAGGGTCCTTTTCCTCGCGGCCAAATGACGCAATTCGACAACGTCACCGGTGGACATTGCGCCGTCCGCGGCAACTACGCGATCAATGATGTCGGCCAGAGCACGCCTGAGGACGTCATCAATATGTATCAGAGCCGGGGTGACGCTGGCGCGCCGATCCTCATCGAGGACAATTATCTGGTCGGCGATCCGACCCAAGGCAGCGCGGGCAAGAGCAAGAGTGGATCGGGCATCATGCTGGGTGACTGCGGTGGCGCCCATCTGCTCTGCCGTCGCAATGTCGTCCTGGCCGCAGGGCAGGTCGGCATCTGCGTGGCGGGCGGTATTTTCATTAGCGTGGAAGACAATTTGATCCTCGGGGGACGCTCCGATGTCTCCAACAACGGGCTCTATGCGTGGAACCAAAGCAAGGCGCCCAGTCATCACGTGACGATCGCCCGCAATCGTGTCAGTTGGATCGATCACAACGGCGAGGAGACCAGTTGGTGGAATGGAGGCGGCATCGCCGACCAGAAACTCGCGGACAATCATTTCGCCGATGAAAGCCTCGCCGCGGCGATCCCACCGCCGCCCAGCACGGCGCCCTTCCCACCTCACCCCTACGTGACGACGGACAGCGCCGGTCACAGCGTCATCCGTCTTCCGTGGCAGCCGTAAGCCCCACCATTCCCCTCTATGAAAAGACCTGAATTGCACACTCGGTTCTGGTGGGTGTTTCTTCTTGGCCTCCTGATGGGTTCCAGCCTCTCCGCAGCGGAGCCAGCAGCGGCGCCGAAGAAGTTCTCCGCCGCCATCGGCGGTTTTCTCGGGCCTTCCTTCTCCGTCGAACTGACAGCGCCGGATACGCTCACCTACACACACACGCCGCGCCCCAAGGGCGATGGCCTGCACCCGGAACGGAGCACGGTCAAAGTCGCCGAGGCACAATGGAAAAAGTTTCGCACGCGACTGGATGCGGCCAAGGTCTGGACGTGGAAGACGGACTACACGAATCCCGCCATCCTCGACGGCACAAGCTGGAAGCTCGCCGCGGATTTCGGTGACCAAAAGATCGAGACGAGTGGCCGCAACGCCTACCCGGCGCAGGCGCAATTCGACGCCCTGCTCGCCGCCGTCGAGGAACTCCTCGGCGGGAAGACTTTCAAGTAACCCCAGCCATCCCGGCGCGGGCTTACTTCTTCGCCGCGCTCATCGCCTGCTCGATTAGCAACGTCGCCAGCCGTTGGGTGGCCTCGTCGAGAGCGGCATTGGCGCGTTTGAGGCGGTGGGGCTCACCGGCGGCCAGGGCGGCTTCGACTTCGGCGGTGGCCGCGGAGATCTGGGCGTGCTCTTCCGCGGTGAGTTGGTCGCCGACTTTTTGCAGGGCCAGGCGCACGGCGGGGAGGAGTTCATCGGACTTGAGCTTCGCCTCGGTGAAGACGCGGTCGCTCATGTCCTCGAAAGCGTGCTCCAGCGATTCCTCGAGCATCTTTTCCACGGCTTCATCGGAGACGTCGATGGCGCTGCTCACTTGCACAATCTTTTCCGCGCCAGTCTTCGTATCGCGGGCGAGGACGTGAAGGATGCCGTTCGCGTCGATCTCGAATTGCACCCCGACGCGGGCCTGGCCCTTGGGGGCGCGTTCGAAATCGAGGGTAAATTCGCCGAGCGGCCAATTGTCCTTGGCGATCTCGCGTTCGCCTTGCAGCACCTTGATGAGCATGGACTGCTGGCCCGCGACAGCGTTGGTGAACATCTCTCCAGCCTTGATCGGGATGGTGGAATTGCGCGGGATAATGACGTTCATCAAGCCGCCAAATGTTTCGATCCCGAGCGAAAGCGGGGTGATGTCGAGCAGTACCACGTTCTGCACGGCGCCGCTCAGAATGCCGGCCTGGATAGTCGCGCCGAGGGCCACGGCCTCATCGGGATTTTGGGTGGTGTTGGCCTCGCGGCCAAAGATTTCCGCGACCAACCGGCGGACCAGCGGCATGCGCGTCTGGCCGCCGACAAGGATCACGTCGTTGAGGTCCGCGGGGGTGAGTTTGGCATCGGCCAGCGCGCGACGGCAGTGCCAGCGGGTGCGCTCGATGATCGGCGCGGCAAGAGATTCCAACTCCGCGCGAGTGAGCGTGATGGAGAGACTGCGCGCGCCCTCGATGAAGGGCAGATCGATCGTCACGGATTCCTCGGCGGAGAGACGGTGCTTCGCCGCGATGGCCGCTTCCCGTAGGCGGGCGGTAGTGGCGGGAGTCGAATCGGCAACGGTGCGGGCCAGGTGTTCGATGAGCGCATTGTCGATGTCATCGCCGCCGAGCCGGGTGTTGCCGTTCGTGGCCAGCACCTGGAAGACGCCTTGATTGAGCTCGAGGATCGAGATGTCGAAGGTGCCGCCGCCGAGGTCGAAGACCGCGATCTTCGAACGGTCCTGGAGCTTATCGAGACCATAAGCCAGCGCGGCGGCGGTGGGCTCGTTGACGATGCGCTCGACGGTGAACCCCGCCAGTTCGCCCGCCGCCTTGGTGGCATTGCGCTGCGCGTCGTTGAAGTAGGCGGGGACGGTGATGACCGCGCGCGTGATCTCGGCGGCGAGGGCGCGCTCGGCATCGGCTCGCAGCTTCTGTAGGACGAGCGCGGAGATTTCCTCGGGGGAATACTCGCGGTCGCGGATCTGGACCCGCACGGGGGCGCCTTTTTCCCCGGCGAGGGCGTAGCTGACGTCAGCGGCTTCTTCGCCACTGCGGCGGCCGATGAAGCGCTTGATGGAATAGACCGTATGCCCGGGATCGACGACGCGCATGCGACTCGCCGGGCGCCCCACGAGCGGACCGCCGCTCTCCGGAAAGTGAACGACCGAAGGCGTGAGGCGTTCGCCCTCGGCATCGGCGAGCAGGATGGGAAAGCCGGCGTCCATTGCGCCGATGAGAGAGTTGGTAGTGCCGAGGTCGATGCCGACGATCATGAAAGAAGGATGGGGAAGCGCAGGCGCCTTGACCAGTGCGAGGAATCAGGAGTCAATCTGGAAAAGCACCTCCCGCAAGTGGGCCTGCCACTTCGCAAGAAAAGCGAAACGTTGCTGGAGCGCGGCCACGGCATGGCGGGTATGAGTGTCGCGATAAGTCCAGTGGACATCGAGGGCGCGAAGATCCTCCAGGGCGCTCGCTGCGGCGGCATCAGTCTCGGTGAGCACGGACTCGAGGGCGCGGCGTTGCTCCCCTTGTTCGCCGGCAAGCAGTGCGCGGGCCACGGGTGACTGGGCAGTGGCCATTTTTTTCGCCAAGGCAGCGCTCCCTTGCCGACGCGCGGCAATCTTCTGGAATAGGTCGGCGAATTCCGGCGCGATGGAATGCGCAGAGGGCGCGGCTTCAGGCCATTCGAGATCGAGCAAATGCCGCAGGCGCGCCGCCGGATCGCGCAGCACCGCATAGGCGGCGTTGAGCGCGGAGGCCTGCTCGCCACTGCCTCCGGCGACATCCGGGTGCTGTTGTGCAGTGGCGCGATGAAAGGCTTCCTTGAGAACTTCATCATCCAGCCACGGGCGGCGGGGCTGGGCGAGAGTGGCGAAATGATCGGGCATGCGCATTCAGTGCGTGCAGGCGGCGCCGCTCGGCGCAAGGCTTTTCGCCAACGGCGCGCCGTAAACGCCCTTTGCCCATGGCCGGGCTTTGCGCTATGGACGGCACGCATCCCCATTTTATGAAATTCTTTTTCGCTCCCCTGCTCTCCGTTTTCGCCCTGGCTTTCATGGTAACCGGGTGCCAGCGGGCGGGCACCCCGCCGGATAAAGCGGTGCTCTTTCAAACGATCGAGGACAACGTGCATGCGCTGGAGAAAAAGGATGTGGAGGCGGTAATGGCGACGATTCACCCACAGGCCCCGTCGTTTGATTCGACGCGGGAAATCATCAGCGAAATGTTCAAGGCCGTGGATTTGAAATACACGCTGAGCGACCTGAAGGTGGTCACGGCCAACCCCGATGAAGCGCGCGTCAGTTTCGTCCAGAAGACGGAGAAGACCGCCGGGGAAGCTGGGTTTCAAAACAATATCGTGCAGGGCATCCACACCCTGCGGCCCGACAACGGGAAGTGGAAAATCTACCGCACGTTTCAGACGAGCGTGACCGGGCTGGATGGCAAACCGCTCACCGCACCGGAAGAGGCCGCACCCGAGCCGACGACCGAAAAGCCCCCAGGATCTCCCACACCGGAGCCATCGCCGGCACCGGCCGCACCCGCCGAGCCTGCACCGAAACCAGCCGCCCCGGACGAGAAGCCGCCGCAATAGCGTGGCGGTCCAGTTTCTCTTTCTCCTCGCAGCGGATGGA
Source organism: Chthoniobacter sp. (assembly GCF_040003245.1). Taxonomy (NCBI): domain Bacteria; kingdom Pseudomonadati; phylum Verrucomicrobiota; class Spartobacteria; order Chthoniobacterales; family Chthoniobacteraceae; genus Chthoniobacter; species Chthoniobacter sp. The sequence continues at coordinate 14,431 of NZ_JBDUCX010000015.1, read as the reverse complement.
GGGGCTGTGCACCATGCGCTCTCTTCCCGGAAGCGAATTTCCTTCCCTCCCTGAACGCCAACGATCCCCCACTCCTCTCTATGTTGCCCTCCCATACTCGTCGTGAATTCGCGAAACTCGCCCTGGCCGCCCTGCCCGGAGCCGCCCTGCTCTCCCCCGTGAGCCGACTCGGTGCCGCGAACGCTTCTGGCAAGCCCAACTCCAAGGTAGCCGGCGTCCAGATCGGTCTCAATGTGCCCTACAGTTTCGCCAACCCGATCATGAGCGGCGATGACATCCTCAAGAACTGCGTGGAGCTCGGCCTGAGCGGCGTGGAATTGCGCACCCAGCCCGTCGAAGCGTTTCTCGGCCTGCCCGCGATCGACACCGCCAAGAGCAAGGCGGATAACGCCCAAGAGCTCCGCGAGTGGCGCAAAAGCGTGTCCCTCGATCGCTTGAAGGAATTCCGCGCCAAATATGAGACGGCGGGCGTGCTGATCGAAATCGTCAAGGTCGACGGGATTTTCGGGATGTCGGACGAGGAGATCGATTACGCCTTCGCCCTCGCCAAGGCGCTGGGTGGCCGCGCCATTTCCACGGAAATCTCTCACAAGGAAGAAGAGCTGAAACGCGTCGGATCGTTTGCCGACAAGCATCAGTTCATGGTCGGTTATCATGGGCACGCGACGACGACACCCGCGCATTGGGAAGCTGCTTTTGCTCTCGCTAAATTCAATGGCGCCAACGTGGACCTCGGGCATTTCGTCGCCGGCAACAACACCTCTCCGGTGCCCTTCATCACGCAGTATCATGATCGGGTGACGCATGTGCATCTCAAGGACCGGAAGTTCAACAACGGCCCCAACACGCCCTTCGGCGAAGGCGACACGCCCATCGCGGAAGTGCTGCGCCTGATCCGCGACCAAAAGTGGAATATCCAGGGTACGATCGAGTTTGAATACAAGGTCCCTGCCGGCTCCGACCGCATGACGGAACTGGCCCGCGCCATCAAGTTCTGCCGCGACGCGCTGGCCGCCTGAGTCGCTGACCCGCACGCTTTCGTGCCCGCGAAGAAAAACGCCAACCAGCCGCTCATCGGAGTGGCGTTGATCAAGGAAACCTGCCGCCGCATCCGCGTGGCGCGCAGCTATTGGGACGCCCATAACAACCCCGCCTGCCGCGGCGAACGCGAGAAGGCGCTCGCGCTCTACGAAAGCCTCAGCCAAGCGGAACGCGAGAAAGTCCCGCAAGTTCTCCGGGTCTGGCTCCGCTATCGCAGCGAAAAGTATTTTGGGGAAGACCGCACGCCTCCCCGTAACAAGAGGTAGGAGAACGCCCTCTTCCATTCGGTGCTCCACTCTCGAGGGGCGCCCACCGCGCCCCGAACGCAGAGCCTTCTGATTCGCGTGATTCATAGGTCGGAACATGTTGGAAATGAGGGAGAAGCGAGGCGGGTTTTGGGCAGCCTTGGGGGCTGAAAAGTCGAGGCTCCATTCGACCACGTGGTCCGGGATAGAGGACCTGCCTCTTGCACGTACATCGTAATTCAAAGGTCGGAACTCGCCGGAACTGGCCGGAAGTGGCTGGAGGACGTTTCTGTAAAACGCCGGTTTTGCTGACGACTGACGCCGCCCGCCACGGCATCTGATACAGATGCCCTACAGCCCTGCGGGTGGGATCATTCAAAGGTCGGAACACGTTGGGGATGAAGCACAAGCGAGGCGGATTTCGGGCAGCCATGCAGCCTGAAAAGTCGGCGTTCCGTTCGGCCACGAGGGTCTGCGATAGAGGGCCTGCTTTTGCACCGGCATGGTAATTCAAAGGTCGGAACTGGCCGGAAGTCCCCGTAGCTCCCGCGCCTGCGGGATGGAACGCCGCTTGGTCGGCGGCTGAACCTTCGCTGCCTCTTGAATTGAGCTGTAAATTCACCATCGATCTATATATGAGCGCTCATTTACTGGACGTCAAATGGAAGTTTGTTGGGTGCCGTCGATCTTCTCGAAGCGGTGGCAGGCGATCTGTGGCCGCTTCGTCCTTGGCAGCGGCTGCCGGGTTGCTATCAGTGGGGACATTCCCATTCCCCCTCTGGATCTCTGGCCTCCAAGTTCCACCGTGCGTAGAACCAAAGCCGTAGCATCCAGAATCCTCGTGGCCAACCCGCGGCGACGATTTTAAATTTCTCCCAAATCCACCCATGCAAAACTCCCGCCGCTCCTTTCTCGCCACCCTCGGAACCCTCGCCGCCGCGCCGCTCCTGGCGCGCGACTTCGGCAAAAATGCCGCGCCGATCCGCTACCCGGAACCGGACGTCATCGCGCTGGAGGAGGCATTCAAGAAAATCAAGATCGGCAACGCGGCCATCGAGCGGCTGCACACCGGGATGCGCTGGGCCGAGGGGCCCGCGTGGAGCGGGCCGGGGCAGTACCTGATGTGGAGCGACATCCCGAACAACGCCCAAATGCGCTACCTGCCGGAGGACGGCCACGTAAGCACCCTGCGCAAGCCGTCGAATTACAGCAACGGCAACACCTTCGACCTCCAGGGCCGCCAAGTGAGCTGCGAGCACGAGACGCGCCGCGTGGTGCGCTACGAGGCCAACGGCACAGTGACGATCCTCGCCGAAAAATTTTCCGGAAAACCCTTCAATGCGCCGAACGACATCGTCGTGCATCCCGACGGTGGCATCTGGTTTACCGACCCGGGCTACGGCGCGCTCTTCGACTACGAGGGAAAAAAGCAGCCGCTCGAGTTGAAGGAAGCCGTCTATCGCATCGACCCCGCCACCGGGAAGACCGAGATGGTCACAGACGCACTTTTCAAGCCCAACGGCCTCTGCTTCTCACCCGACTACAAGAAGCTCTACATCTGCGATACCGGCGCCTCGCACTACAAGCAGGCGCCGAAAAACATCCAGGTGTGGGACGTGACCGATGGGCGCAAGCTCGGCCACGGACGGCAGTACATCTCGATGGAGATGGACGTGAAAGGCGAGAAGGTCGCCGGGATGGCCGATGGCGTCCGCTGCGATACGGATGGCAACGTGTGGGTGGGCGCCGGCTGGGTCGGCGAGGGCTATGACGGCGTGCATATCTTCTCGCCCGAGGGCCAGCGCATCGGTCTCATTCTGCTGCCGGAGATTTGTGCGAATATCTGTTTCGGCGGCCCGCGGCGGAATCGCCTTTTCATGGCCGCCGGCCAATCGCTCTACGCCGTCTATGTGGAAGCCATCGGCGCGCACTTTTGCTGAGTGACCGCCCGGCGAAACTCCTTTTGATGAAGCGACGCACTTTCCTTCAGGGGAGCCTGGCGGTTTGCCTGGGGAGCCCAGTGCTGGCGGCGTTGCGCCAGGAGCGGCTGGACGAGGCGGGCGCAGTGCTGGCGCAGGCTACGGCCGATGGGCAGGTGGCCGCCGCAGTGCTGCACGTGCGCCAACTTGAGGCGTCGTTCACGCGCGCGTTCGGCAAGGCTCAAACCGAACACGCGATGTTCCTCCTGGGATCGATTTCCAAGCCGATCGCGGTGACGGCGCTGATGACTCTGTACGACCGGGGCGAATTCAAACTGGACGATCCGCTGAAGAAATTCCTTCCGCAGTTCACCGGCGGCGATCGCGATCAAGTGACGATGCAACACTTGCTGACGCACGTCTCGGGATTGCCAGACCAGTTGCCGGAGAATAATGACCTGCGGAAAAGGCACGCGTCACTCGTCGAGTTTGCCGAGCATGCGAGCCGCGCGCCGCTGGAATTTGTCCCGGGTTCAAAATATCAGTATTCGAGCATGGCGGTCCTGCTGGCCTCGCGCGTGGCGGAACTCATCAGCGGAACGGACATCCGGCAACTCGTCGATCGCGCCGTGCTGCAGCCGCTGAAGATGGAGCACTCGGCACAAGGGCTGGGCCGGTTCAAGCTGGAAGACATGGTGCCGATGCAAATCGATCGCGCCGCTCCCGAAGCCGGCGGTGGGGACCCCACCGCGAAGGACTGGGATTGGAACAGCCCCTACTGGCGGAAACTGGGAGCTCCCTGGGGAGGCGCCCATTGCTCGGCAGCGGATGTGGCGCGGTTGCTGGCCGAGTTCCTGCAGCCGACGGGGGCGGTCATCAAACCGGAGACGGCCAGGCTGATGGTGCAGAACCACAATCCACCCGGGCTGACTCCGCGGGGTTTGGGGTGGAGTGTCGGCCCCACGGCCGGCAGCACGGGTTGCTCGGAAAAGACTTTTGGTCATACGGGCTCGACCGGGACGATCGCCTGGGCTGACCCGGCCACGGAGACCCTCTGCGTGGTGCTGACGTCGCTGCCGGCGCGAGCCGTGCAGCCACATCCTCGCGATCTCGCCGCGATCGCCGTCGCTGCCTCGGCCCAGTAATCCAGGACCCCGTTGGAGCCACTCTCAAAATTGGTCCGGTCGCAGCACTTCACGCCAACTCCTCAACCAGAGGAGTGCACCCGCCGCGACTCGAACGCGGAACCTTCTGATCCGTAGTCAGATGCTCTATCCAATTGAGCTACGAGTGCTTTCCGTAAAGGCCCGGTCGAAACCGGGAGCGGGATAAAAGCACTGATCGACCGGACTGGCAACCCTTTCGTCGCAAAAAATTTGCGGCCTCTGGCGGGCTATCGTGCCCTACTTCGCGAGCGCCTGCCGCAGGTAGTGCAACGTCACGGCACCCACTTTTTGCAAGCTCTCGGGGGCGATGTGTTCCAGGGTGTCCCCAGCGGTGTGCCAGTAGACGTAATCGAAATCGATCAGATCAATCGCGGGGATATGGGCGCGGCGAAGTTCCTCGTGGTCGTCCAGAATCGTCCGGGCGAAAAAACCGAAGTTCTGGCGTAGTCCGAGTGCCTCGGCGGAACTGAGTACCCCACGGGAGAGTTCGGGTGGAGAATCCGGCGGTAGAGTGATCGTGAGATCGCGGTCCCCGATCATGTCCCAAAGAATGCCAAACTTGAACTGCGCCGCGCGTCCGTCGGCGGTGAGTGAACGCGCATAGTAGCGGCTGCCGAAGAGACCGTCGGGTTTCGGATCGTCCGGGGCGGTGAATTGCACGAAGGCCTCTTCGCCATCGAAGAAGACCAGCTCGACCTGGGCAGCCATGGCGGGATCGAGCGCCAGCACCCGGGCCAATTCCAGCAACGCGCCCGTGCTGGAAGCGCCATCGCTGGCGCCGACAAACTTAATGGTGCTGAAACGCTTGGTATCGTAATGCGAGCACACGAGGGCGCGCTGCGTTTTGCGCGACGCGGGATGCGCGCCGGTCGCGGAAAAGCGGCCGATGACGTTGATGAATTCCACCGGGCCGCGCGGCGTCTCGGTGGTAAAGACCTGCCGTTCGACTTCCCAACCGGAACGGCGCAGCGATTCCTCGATCAGGACGCGGGCCTTCTCGAGTTCGGGTGTGCCTGAGGGGCGCGGGCCGATCTCCACCTGCCGGCGTACTTCCTCGAACGCTTTGTCACCGGAAAACTCCTTCCAAATCTCCGCCGGGGGCGGAACGGTGGGCCGCTTCGCCGGGGCGCCACCACTCTTGATGACACTGATGGCCTCGGGCCGCTCCGATTCCGTTTCGCCCGGCGACGTCCCACTGGCCGCTTTGGGCGCGGGTTTGCAACCGCCGAGAGCAGCGACTACGGCAATGAGAATGAGGCAGCGAAACCGAACCAAGTTCTTATTTCCCGTCGGGTTTCAGCCCCAGCAACCCGAGCAACCGCTGCAAATCATCGTTGCCATAATACTCGATTTCGATGCGCCCGCGCTTTTCGCTATGATGCAGGGTCACATGCGTGGCGAGGACCTGCTGGAGCTGGTTTTGCAGATGCTGGATCGCGGGAGCGAGTCCCGGTTTGGCCGCAGCGGGCGTGCCGTTGCGAGTCGGCTTCGGCGTGCCGCTTTCCGCGAAATGGCGGGCGACGAGTTTTTCCGCGGCGCGCACGGTCAGACTGTGGCGGATGATCTCCTCCGCGAGCAGCGCCTGTTCATCGCGCGATTTCAGCGCGAGCAGCACCTTGGCGTGGCCCACGGAAATGCGGTCCTGCGTGAGCCAGCTTTGCACCTGTTCGTGCAGGTCGAGCAGACGCATGCTGTTCGCTACCGTCGCACGGCTCTTGCCGACCTTCTGCGCGATGTCTTCCTGGCGTAATCCAAACTCTTTCGCGAGGCGCGCAAAGGCATTCGCCTCTTCAATCGGATTGAGGTCCTCGCGCTGCAGGTTCTCGATGAGCGCGAGTTCGAGGACATCCTGGTCGGAGGCTTCGCGGACGATGACCGGCGCCTCGGCCAGCCCGACTTTTTGCGCGGCGCGCCAGCGGCGCTCGCCGGCGATGAGTTCAAAATTCTCGCCCCGCTGCCGGGCGATGAGCGGCTGGATGATCCCGTGCTCCTTGATGGAGGCGACCAATTCCTCGAGGTGTTCATCGCGGAAAACAGTGCGCGGCTGGAGCGGCGACGCGATGATGCGAGACAACGGCACGGATTGCACGCGCTCGCCGCTTTCAACGGCGGGCGTGGGCGACGCGACGCGCGTGTTGATGAGCGCGCCGAGGCCTTTGCCGAGTGCAACTTTTGCCATAGGACGGGCGATTGTAGGGAGCCTGCGCGGAAAGGCAAATGCCGTTCGCAAGAAGTACGGACAAGTTTCTTGGCCCCCGATGCGGCATCCGTAACCTCGCCGGGTGCTATTTGAACAGCTCATCGAAGTCCACGATCCCGCGCCGCACCCGGCGGCGCTGAACATGGCGCTCGACGAGGCGCTGCTGCAACAGGCCTCCGTGCCGACACTGCGCATCTACGGATGGAGCGAGCCCGCGGTGTCGCTGGGCTATTTCAGTCGCTTTGCGGAAGCGCAGCGCACCGCAGCGGGTCGCGCCATGGTGCGCCGCTGGACGGGAGGCGGCCTGGTGGAACATGGCAAGGATGTGACCTACACGCTCATCGTGCCTCGCGCGGCGGCATTTTTTCAGCACACCCCGTTGGAATCCTATCGACTGATCCACGAGCGAATTGCGCAGTGGTTGATCGAGCAAGGGATCGGTGCCGGCGTGGCGGTGGATTCGGCGATAGAGAATTCCGCGGCGTGCTTCGCCAGTCATGTGCGCTACGACATCGTGGCGGGAACGGCCAAGCTGGCCGGGGCCGCGCAACGGCGCACGCGCTGGGGCTTGCTGCACCAGGGCAGCATGCAACTACCGGCCACCGCGAAGGATCAGCGCGCCGACGGCCTCGCGGAAACCTTTGCCACGCACATCCAGCGAACGGACATCACACTGGAAGTCCTACAGGCAGCCCAGCAAATCGCGCAGCAAAAGTACGCAACCGAAGACTGGCTGCGGAAATTCTAAACGCCAATCGCGACCCGACTACGCCGCCCCGGCCGGCGCCGGAGCGCCCGGCAGCGAGAGCACGTTCGACGACCAGTAATCGATGATGTCGAGCGCGGCGAAGCGGAAGACGATGAGCAGCGCGTCGTTCAACGGGATGCCGATTTTCTTCGCGATCGACTGGAGCGATTCCGCCCCATTGATCGCGGTGGCGAAGCGCGCCTCGACGTCGTTGAGCTTGAGCTTCTGGATGAGCTCGTAGCCCTTGCGCGTGTAGGCCGGGCTGCCATTCGGGTCGGGCCGTTGCGCCGCCATGAGGTTGTCGAACTTGACGTGCCGCAGGCTGCCGAGAATCCAGTTGTCGGGATCTTCGTTGCCCGGCGGGAAATTCTTGGCGTAGTCCGGGAAATCCTGGAGTTCCTCAAACTCGAAAGTGACGCGGCCCGCCGTCCACAGATTGGAGAAAACGCGCTGGCCGTGATCGCGCACGATTTGCACGACGTCGTCATGCGGAAAGCCGTTGCGCACCGACAGGAAAAGGAAGATCGGGCATCCAGTCGCCGCCTGGGTGACCTGCCCCTCGATGATCAGGCCCAGGTTCGTCGCCGAAAGAATCACCGGCGATTCGCGGCAATACATCTGGAAGTTCCGCGACGTGGCGAAAAGGAAACGGCCTTTGCTGATGAAAAGCTCGATCGGGTAGCGATTGACGAAGAACCGCAACGCGCCCGTGAGCCGATCGCCGTAAGCCATCTGCAAGGCGGAACGCAGCGAGAAGAACGCCGTATGGCCGCTGAAGACCGTGCGCGAAGGATCGTGGAAAAGAAGCTGCCGCGCCGGATTGCCCATCGGCTTGTTCTTCGAAAGCGTCGCATTGACGACCTCGAGCAGCGATTCCGGGGTCACCGGCTTGGGCAGCACCTTGATGACATTCTCGTAGCGCTCCTCGATGCGGTCGCCGTTGCCATTGCTGGCCAACAACACCACCGGCACCTTGGCCGTGGCCGGGTCGTTCAGCAGGCGATAGCAGACCGCCTCGGCATCCATATCCGGCAGGGACTCGTTCAGGAGAATCAAGTCGGGATGGGCGACATTGAAACGCTCGAAAGCGTCGCCACCTCGTTGCGCCAGAAGGACATCGACGCCATGGAAATTTTGCGCCAAGATGTTTTCCGTCAGCTTGGTCGCTACCAGACTTTCGTCGATTACCAGGATTTTTTGGGACATACCTATGTATTGAATTTGCGCGTGAAGAAGGGCACGTGTCCGCCACTTCGGGAGAGACACTGCTGCAATCGGCAAAATAGATGCTGACAGAGGCGTGTCAATCAAACTCCCAAATGTCTCCACGGGTGCGATTTTCTCTTTTCTGCACCCCATTGATGCGCCACCTTCCGCCCTCCTATGTCCGAAAACGTGCGTGTCCGCTTTGCTCCCTCGCCCACCGGCTACCTCCATGTCGGCGGGGCGCGCACGGCGCTTTTTAACTGGCTCTACGCCCGGCATCATGGCGGCACGTTCATCCTGCGCATCGAGGACACCGATAAACAGCGTAACACTACTGAAGCGGTGCAGGTCGTCTATGACAGCCTGCGCTGGCTCGGTCTCGACTGGGATGAAGGCCCGGAAATCGGTGGCGACCATGACCCCTATTTCCAGAGTGAGCGCGACGCGATCTACGAGAGCTATTTCCAGCGCCTGCAAGAGGGCGGCCATCTCTATCAGGATAAGGACGGCGGGGCCTGGCGGTTCCGCTTCACCCGCGAGGTTGTCGAAGTAGACGACCTCATCTGCGGCCCGGTCGCCTTCGATTTCGCCAATGTCGAAATCACTCCCGACATGACGATCCGCCGCCCGGATGGCTCCTGGATCTTCCACTTCGTGAACGTCGTGGACGATATCGAGATGCGCATGACGCACGTCATTCGCGGCGAGGATCACCTCCCGAATACGCCCAAGCATCTCCAGCTCTACCGCGCGCTCGGCGTGGTGCCACCGCGTTTCGCCCACATCCCGCTCATCTTGAACAAGGACGGCTCGAAAATGAGCAAGCGCGATCAAGGCGCGAGCATCAACAGCTATATCGAGGGCGGTTACGCGCCCGAGGCGGTGCGCAATTATTTCTGCCTGCTCGGCTGGTCGCCGAAAGATGACACCGAGGTACTGCCGCTCGACCAACTGATCGCCCGCTTCGATCTCGACGCCGTCAATCGCAAGGGCGCGCATTTCGACATCGCAAAATGCGACTGGTTCAACGGGCAATACATCCAGCGGATGCCGATGGAACGGTATCTCGAATTGGCCCAGCCCTGGCTGGCCCAAGCGGGAATCGTGGCGCCCACGGAACAACTCGAGCCGGTGCTCGCCCTCGAAAAGATGAAGGTCACGCACTTCCGCGAAATCCCGGATCGCATCTCGTTCTTCTTCACCGAGGACTACGCCTACGATCTGGCGGCGGTGGAAAAGACGCTCCGCAAGCCCGGCGCGCTCGAGCGGCTCGCGCAAATCGCGGGGACCTATTCCGTGCTCGAGACGTTCGATGCGATGACCCTCGAGGCGAAGCTCAAGGAACTGGCCGGGTCGCTCGGCGTGAAACCCGCGGAGTTCATTCATCCGACGCGTGTGGCGGTGAGCGGCCGCGGCGTGGGGCCGAGCCTCTATCACATGCTCGAGGTCCTGGGCAAAGGGCGCACGCTGGCCCGCATCCAGCAGACGCTCACGCGTTTCGCGGCCTGACCTTTTCCCGCTTCGCACCCGATGAAAGCTGTCTACACCTTTGCCGATTTGCAGTCTTGGGAGACCGTGACCGCCGATGAGAAACTGCCCCTGCGGCTCGCCGTGCTGGGCGATCCCATCGCTCATTCCGCTTCCCCGCCAATGCACAATGCAGCGCTGAGCGCGTGCGGGCTCGAGATGGCCTATTGCCGGCTGCATATTCATCCCGAGGAACTGGCTGCCGCGCTGCATCTGCTGCCCTCGAAGGGTTTCGTCGGCGTGAATTGCACGATCCCGCACAAGGGCGGCGCTCTCGCCATTGTGGACGAAGCGGACACTCATGCGCGGCTCGCCGGCAGCGTGAATACGATCCGCATCGGCAAGGATGGGCTTTTGGAGGGTTTCAGTACGGATGGCTTGGGACTGGAACGCGCGGTGAGCGAGCAACTGGGCGTCGAACTCAGTACGATGCGCGTGCTCGTCCTCGGCGCCGGCGGCGGTGCGGGCCAGGCGGTCTCCATGCATTGCGCCAATGCCGACGTGCGCCATCTCACACTCATCAATCGCACGGTCGAGAAGTTGCATCCCCTGCAGGAAGCTATCGCCGAGATTTACCCGCGGGAGCAAATCTCGGTCGCCGCCTGGAATGATGCCGCCCTGGCGAAAGCGCTCGATCAGTCCGACCTCGTGGTCAATTGCTCCTCCCTGGGCATGAAGCCGGAAGATCCCTCCCCGATTCCCGCCTCACTGATCGCCCCGCGCCATTTGCTCTTCGACACCATCTACACTGCGGACCACACCCCACTGATGCGCGCAGCAGAGTCAGCCGGTGCGCGTTCGGCCAACGGCCTCACCATGCTGCTCTACCAAGGAGAGGTGGCATTCGAGATTTGGTTCCAACGTCCCGCGCCACTGGATGTCATGCGCGAAGCGCTCTTCGCCCAGGCCCGCGGGAAGTGAGTGTGGGGAGCGGCAAAGCGCGCCCGCCGATGTGGCGCGTGCCCCCAGCCCGTCATCCTGAGCTTGCGAAGGATCTCTGATTTCGCTCTGGCATCTAACGCACTGCGCAAGAGGCAATCGCAGCGCAATCTTCTGCCGAGTTGGTGAAGAAAGGCAGAGATCAGAGGTCCTTCGCAAGCTCAGTATGACGGGCTGGAAAGCGTTATCCCAAATGATGCCCTAGCCATCAGCACCCGTTCAGTGCGCGATGCCTAACACCACGCGCGCCTGCGCGGCGTCGCGTTCGATCTGCTGGCGCAGCTCTTCCAGGCTCGTAAATTTCTGCTCCGGCCGCAGGAATTTGCGGAACGTGATTTCCAAATCCTCACCATAAATCGCCTCGTCGAAATCGAAGAGGTGGACCTCGAGAAGGCGCGTCCCACCGGCGTGTTTCACCGTCGGCCGAACGCCAATGTTCGCCACCCCCGGCAGCGTCCGAATGCCACGGCGCGCCTCGATGGCGTAGACGCCATTCGGCGGATACTGCTCATTGTGCGCGCTGAGATTCGCGGTCGGATAGCCCAACGTCCGTCCCACCCGGTCCCCTTCCACCACCGTGCCAAGAATGGTGAACTCGCGGCCCAAGAGCCTTGCGGCCCGGGCGAGGTCGCCCGCTTCCACCGCCCGACGAATGAGCGTGCTGCTGATGATCTCGCCATCCATTTCCACCGCCGGCACACCGACCTCCGCGAAATCCAGTTCCTCGCCGAGGCGTTCCAGCAGCGCCAGATTGCCTGCGCGCCCCTTGCCAAACGACCATTCGAAACCGACACAGATTTCCCGCAAGGGCTGGGACGCGGAGGCCAGCGCGCGAATGAATTCCTCCGGCGGAGTCGCGGCAAAGCTGTGGTCAAAATGAATGAGTAACTGGTGCGAGACGCCAAGATCGCGAATGAGCCGGAGCTTGTGCGCCGTCGAGGTCAGCAGCCGGGGCGCCTGCTCGGGACGCAAGACCCGCACGGGATGCGGATCGAATGTCACCACCACGGCCGTGCCCTTGTCGCGTCGTGCTGCCTCGAGCGCGCGGCGAATCACCGCTTGATGGCCGAGGTGCAACCCGTCGAAAACGCCAATGGCCAGGAACACCGGACCGGGAATATCCCGCAATTCGCCGATCGTGCGCAGCACGCCGGGGATCGCGTCTATTCCGCTGCGCATGGCTCCGGGTCAGGCGCCGCGCATGCGCGAAACCGTCGGCAGGCTCAGGATGCGCTGCTCAATGTTCGCTGCATCCAGCGTCTGGATGTCATTCACCGTCACCGCGTGCTCCAAGGTAAATTTGCCGCTCTTCGTCCGGCGCAACGACTTGAGATGCGCGCCGCAGCCCAGTTCGTTGCCGATGTCGAAGGCGTAGGTGCGCACGTAAAAACCTTTCGAGCACACCACGCGAAAGTCGATTTCCGGCAGACGCACGGCCTGGATCTCATGGGCGTAGACGTGCACGAAGCGCGGCTCGCGCTCCACCACCTTGCCCTGCCGCGCCAGCTTGTAGAGCGGCACGCCTTCTTTTTTGATCGCCGAGACCATCGGCGGCATCTGGTAAAAATCGCCGTGGAATTTGGCGAAAGCGGCGTCGATTTGCTCGCGCGGGTATTCGCCCACGGGCTTCGTCTCCACCACCTGGCCATCGGCGTCCTGGCTGTCGGTCGTCTCGCCCAGCTTCATGGTGCCGACGTATTCCTTGTCCTCAGCCATCAGCAAATCCTGAATCTTCGTGCCGCGCCCGAGCACGATGAGCAGCAGGCCGGTGGCCAGAGGATCGAGCGTGCCGCAATGGCCGACTTTCTTGGTGTTCAGACGACGGCGAACGATGGCGACGACGTCGTGCGACGTCATGCCGGATGCTTTGTCTACGAGGAGGACGCCGTCAAGGCTGGTCAAATTCATGGTCGATAGCTTGCAAAACTTTTTCCTGCACCTCGGCGAGTGAACCGGTCACGCGCGCGCCGGCCGCCAGAGTATGACCGCCGCCGCCAAAGAGCCCGCAGATCTTGCTCACGCTGATTTTTGGCGATTTGGAACGCAGGCTCACACGCACGCGTCCGTCTCCCACCTCTTCGAAAAACCCCGCGACCATTACCCCATCGATGGCCCGGATGTAATCGATGAGCCCCTCGCTGTCATCGGGCTGAATGCCGAGACTCTTCGTGATTTCCGCGCTCAAGGCAAAACTGGCCACGCGATCTTTGCTGGAGAAGCGCAGGACGTTGAGCAACGCGCGCAGCAGTTCGAGCCGGCGGCGCGGATAACTCTCGTACATCTTCTGTGAGAGCGTGCCGACATCGACCCCCGCGCGAATCAGGTCTGCGCCGATCTCGTAGGTGCGGGCCGTCGTGCTCGGGTATTGGAACGAGCCGGTGTCCGTGCTGATGGCGACGAAAAGGTTGTCCGCCATCGCGTAGGTCAGCGGCAGATTCTGTCCCCGAAAAAGTTCAAACAGTATCTGGCCGGTCGCCGGGGCGGTGGCGTCGATGTAGCTTAGGTCTCCATAGCCGGCGTTCGTGATGTGATGGTCGATGTTGATCCAAACATCCGCGTGCGCCACGGCTTCGACCGCTTTGCCGGCCCGATTTTTCACCGCATTGTCGAGCACGACGGCCACGTCGAAGCGCTGCCCTTCCGCCGGCGGGCGCTGCACCATTTCGGCGCCCGGGAGATAGCGAAATTTCTCCGGCACGCCGTCTTCATTCCAGGCGGTCACATCCTTGCCCAGTTGTTTCAGGCAAAGCGCGGTGGCGAGGGTGCAGCCAAGCGCGTCGCCGTCCGGTCGTGCGTGGCTCATGACCACGAAGCGATTCCGCGCATGGAAGACCGCGGCGATCTCAGCGAGGGAGGCGTTATTTTGCATCGGACTCGGATTCAGATTCCGGCTCGCCCAACGGTTCGTCGGGCGGAATATCGATCGACTCGAGGAGATTGATGATGCGCGTCCCGCGCTCGATGGTGTCATCGAGCTTGAAATGCAGGTGCGGCGTGTATTTCAGCACGACCCGCTTGGAAAGCAGGTGCTGTAAGCTGATGCGGCTGTCGTGCAGCTTCGCCATGGCGGCCTTGGTCTGCGCTTCGTTGCCCATGACGCTGATGTAGACGTGGGCGTGCTTGAGGTCCGGCGTGATATCCACTTGCTGGACCGTGACCAGCGCAGCCTCAAAGGACACCTCGCGGCGGAGGAGATCGCCGAGCTCGCGCTTGAGCAGTTCGTTGACGCGTTCGAGACGGTGCTTCATGGGAGTTGATGGTTGATGGTTGATAGTTGATCGCCGCCGGTGGTGGAGCCGGAGCCCGCACCGAATCGCGCGTCTCTCAACTCTCAACCATGAACTCTCAACTTTCCGATCACAGCTTTTGTGGAAGCTTTTCGAGGGTGTAGCACTCGATGATGTCGCCGACTTCGTAGTCGTTGAAATCGCCGAGCTTGA
>NZ_JBDUCX010000372.1:0-4271 GCF_040003245.1 Chthoniobacter sp. | reverse complement strand
GGCGGGCGCGAACACGCGCTCGTCTGGAAACTTCAGCAATCGCCCCGCGTGCGCGCGCTTTTCTGCGCGCCCGGCAACGCCGGCACGGCGCAACTGGCCACGAATGTGCCGATCAAGATCACCGAGCAGCAAAAGCTCGTGGAGTTTGCCCAGCGCGAAGGCATCGACCTGACAGTCGTGGGCCCGGATGACGCGCTGGCCGCGGGTATCGTCGATCTTTTCCAGAAGCACGGCCTGCGCATCTTCGGCCCGACACAGAGCGGGGCGCGGCTGGAATCGTCGAAGGTCTTCGCCAAGGAATTCATGGAGCGCCATGGGATTCCGACGGCCAAGGCGGGCAGCTTTTCCGATAGCAGCGAGGCGCAGCGCTTCTGCCAGAAGGCGCGGCATCCCCTGGTGGTGAAGGCGGATGGACTGGCGCTCGGCAAGGGCGTGATCATCGCGCAAAACTCGTGGGAATCCGGGCTGGCGATCCACGAGATCATGGACGCGCGCAAGTTTGGCGACGCCGGCAGCCAGGTGCTCATCGAGGAATTCCTCGAGGGCGAGGAGTGCTCGATCCACGCGCTGGTCGATGGCAAAGACTACCTGCTTTTCCCCGCCGCGCAGGACCACAAGCGCGCGCTCGACGGCGACCAGGGGCCGAACACCGGCGGCATGGGCACCTTCAGCCCGCCTTCGAGATTGCTCACCCCGGCGCTCGAGGAGCGCGTGCGGCGCGAGGTGCTCGACCCCTTCATCGCCGGCCTGCAAAAGGACGGCCTCGATTTTCGCGGGATGCTCTTCCCCGGCCTGATGATCACCGCCGAGGGGCCGAAGGTGCTGGAGTTCAATTGCCGTTTCGGCGACCCGGAAACGCAGGTGCTGCTCACGCGCCTGGAGAGCGATCTCGTGGAATTACTCGAGGCCACGATCGATGGACGGCTCGCCGGCGCGCAGGCGGCTTGGAGACCCGAACCGGCCGTGTGCGTCGTCATGGCATCGGGCGGCTACCCCGGCAGCTATGCCACCGGCAAGGCGATCACCGGACTGGAAAACCCGCCGGAGAACGTGACCGTCTTTCACGCCGGCACCCGGCAGGAGAATGGCCAGGTCGTGACCGCCGGAGGCCGCGTGCTGGGCGTGACCGCGCTGGCCGGCGACCTCGCGACCGCCCGAGAGCGCGCCTACGCGGCGGTCGAGGATATTGATTTCGAAGGCCGGCAATTCCGGCGCGATATTGCAGTCAAAGGGCTCAGCACCTAGGTTCGCCGCGCCTTATGAAATTCCCCGTAGTTTCCGCAGTGGCCGCTCTCACGCTTTTGCCGTGCGCCTTCGTGCGCGGGCAGGCTCCCGATTCGCCACCCAAGAAGGCGCCTCTCACGACCCGCACCGCGGTGGACGCGCTCAGCGATGCGGAACTCGACCAGGTCATTCATCTATTGAAGGACAATTACATCAAGCCAGACGCGCTCTCCGATGGGGAACAACACCGTGCAACAGTGCAGGGCTTGCTCAATCGCCTCGCCCCCGGAGCCGCCATCATCGAAAGCGTCGCCGGCCGGGAAATTGGCGCGAGCCCCTTTCGCTCGGAGATTCTGGACAATCGCATCGGCTACGTGCGCCTCGGGGCGATTACGGCGGGCAATGTGGGTGAACTGGACGCGGCACTGGGCAAATTCACGGCCAGCAAACTGCCCGCGCTGGTGCTGGACTTGCGCGCCACGCCAGCGGGGAGTGAATTCGAGCAGACGGCCGATATCTGCCGCCGGTTTTGTCCCAAGGGCAAGGTGCTCTTCTCGGTGAAAAAGCCGAACATCAAGCAGGAGCAAATCCTGACTTCGAAGGATGAACCCAAATACCAGGGCATCCTGGTCGCCCTCGTCGACCGGAGCACCGCGGGTAATGCCGAGGTCATCGCCGCGGTGTTGCGCACGCACGTCAAGGCGCTGGTCATCGGCCAGCAGACGCGCGGCGAAGCGGCGGAGTTTTCCGAATTCCCACTGAGCAACGGCCGGGCGCTGCGGGTCGCCGTGGCGGAAGTTTCGCTGCCGGAAAGCGCCCCGGTGTTTCCCGGCGGCGTGAAGCCGGATCTCGCGGTCGAGGTTCCCGCCGAGACCACAGAAAAGGTGCTGCAACAGGAGTTGGAAAAGGGCGTAGGCGAATTTGTTTTCGAGACGGAGCGTCCGCGCCTGAATGAAGCGGCGCTGGTCGCCGGGACGAATCCTGACCTGGACGCCGCCCAAGCAGCGCAAAAGAACCGCGGCGAGAAACCGCAACCGCCACTCCGTGACGTCGTCCTGCAGCGCGCCGTGGACTTCATCACGACGATCGCGATCTACGAGCGCAAGCCGGCCCAAAAGTAAAGCGCGGCCCGGAGTGAACGGACCGCGCTGAAAAACTTTTGCTGAGCTGGCTGGGCAGACGGTCGTTACCGGTCGCCGCGATCTCCGCGGCCACCGCCGTAACCCCCACCGCCGCCGCCACGGCCACCACCGTAGCCGCCGCCACCTCCACGACCGCCGCCACCTCCACCATAACCGCCGCCGCGGCCACCACCCCCGCCACCGCCACCCCGATAGCCACCCCCGCCGCCGCCGCCACCGGGCGGACGGTCTTCGCGCGGACGCGCTTCATTCACAGTCAGCGTGCGACCGTCGAAGGGCTTCCCGTGGAATTGCGTGATAGCAGTCTGCGCGTCGCCGTCGTTCACCATGGTGACGAAGGCGAACCCGCGTGATTTGCCGGTGAATTTGTCCTGCACCAGCAGTACTTCGGTCACAGGACCGGCTTGTGCGAAATAATCCTGGAGGTCGGTCTCCGTCGTATTGAAGGAGAGATTGCCCACGTAGAGTTTATTACCCATGTAATTTAGTCTGTTGGCCTGAGCGCGGTCTTCGGTGACGGTTCCCGGAAATCGGTTTCAAGTCGTCACTGAACAGGTTCAACTGACAATCTCCCCAACTCCGAGGGCTGTGCTAAGGTCTGTATTTGCTCCGCAAAGGTTAGGGAAAGTTCACGAAATGCAAAGCCAATTTTATCTTTTGCCGCCAGACGCCGGAAAGGGCAATCCCGGTTGATTTTCCGCCCAAGGCAAGGAAACTAGGCCCGTGGCGAATCGTCTTGTCCTTGTCATCCTAATCCTCGTTCTCGGCTGTAGCCTACAGGCTGCTGAAAAGAAGCGCTTTGTCCTTTATGCCATGCTCACGGCGAACGCCGACGTGCGACTGAACGACGGCGCGCACTGGGTGATGGACAAGGGCGATACGTTTCCCGTGGTCATGTTCAAGGAACAACAGACCAAGGTCGTACTCCAACTGGCGGGCGCCACTTTCACCACCGAGGCGGCCATCGTCAAAGTGATCGAGGAAAAGGACCTCACCCCGGAGCAAGTCGCCACCTACCGTAACAACGTGCAGCACTACCTGGATGGCCGGGCGGAAAAATGGAAGGCCGAGCAGGCCAAATGACCCCAGCCCTCAAGCTCTACGTAAAAGTCTGGTGCCCATGGTGTGTGCGCGCCCAGGAATGGCTCGATACGCGCGGCTACCGCTACACCCTGATCGACGTGGAAAAGACGCGCGCGGATTATGATGAGATGATCCGTCTCTCCGGCCAGCGTCTCACGCCCACGCTGGTCACCGCGGACGGGCTGATCCTCCCGGACTTCGGGCCGGAGGAACTTGCAGTTTTCCTGAAAAAGCACAGCATCGCCCCCTGATGTTCTCCAACCTGCTGCTGATTCTCGGTGTAGCTGTGTTCAGCTTCGCCCTCCGCAGCTTTCACCACCCCGCGCTGCGCAAGCTGGGCGCCGTGGGCGTGCTGGCCACCTCGTTTCTCGCGGGCTGGAAACTGACGGGTTACTGGGGCGTCGGCGCTTTTTGCGCGGCCAGTTGGCTGCTCCTGCCCTGGCTGGAGATCCTCACCCGGGTCCGCCGGCTCACGTTGCCGCTGGAAAAGAACCTGCGCCACAAGACCCCGCCCAACTCGGAGGTCTTTCCCGCGTTGAACGAGATCACGGAGGAGATCGAAGGCGAGAAGTTCGAGCATGTGAGCGATTCGGGTTGGGACTGGGAGGACTACGCGCAATTTTTCCGTCTTTTCTATAAAGCGGACGAGCGCACCCAGACGGCGATCTGCCTGATCGACCAGCGGGATGTGGCGTTTTTCTACCTGAGCGTCAGTTCGCGAGCGAAGGACGGCACGATCTGGACGACGTGGAATTACCCCTTCAGCTACAGCCTCAAGCTCGTCCCGCAATGGCGTGTGAACCGCCTGCGCGGCGACCAGAC
>NZ_JBDUCX010000371.1:0-4293 GCF_040003245.1 Chthoniobacter sp. | reverse complement strand
CATGCCCGCGATTGAAGCATGACTTCGAAAAAAAAGTGCATTGCTCCATTGGCTCCATTGCGGAAAATCGTCTTTTAGGGCCCCAAAAATGGATATTTTTGGCAAATAAAAAACGAGCGGAGGACGGCTCAGCCCAGGAATCCTAACACGCTCACGCCCACAGATTCCGATCGAGCGTGCGGTACTGGATGGCTTCGCCGACGTGGTCGGCTTGGATGTTTTCGGAGTTCGCGAGGTCGGCGATGGTGCGGGCGACTTTGAGGATGCGGTCGTAGGCGCGGGCGCTGAAGTTGAGCTCGGTCATGGCCATTTTCATCATGCCTTCGGCGGCTTCCTCGAGGGCGCAGTGGCGCTTGAGGAGTTGGGCGGACATGCGGGAGTTGCAGCGGGTCTTGCCGCTTTTGGCGAAGCGGGCGCGCTGGATCTGGCGGGCCTGGTCGACGCGCTCGCGGATGGCGGCGGAGGATTCGCCGGGGACTTTGGAGGAGATGTCTTGGTACTGCACGGCGGGGACTTCGACGTGGATGTCGATGCGGTCGAGCAGGGGGCCGGAGATGCGGTCGCGGTAGCGCTGGACGTCGTTCGGGCTGCAGCGGCATTCGCGCTTCGGGTCGCCGAAGTAACCGCACTTGCAGGGGTTCATGGCGGCGATGAGCATGAAATCGGCGGGGAAGGTGAGGGAGCCGGTGGCGCGGGAGATGGTGACGCGCGAATCTTCCAGGGGCTGGCGCAGGACTTCGAGCGTAGGGCGGCGGAACTCGGGCAGCTCGTCGAGGAAGAGGACGCCATTGTGCGCGACGCTGATTTCGCCGGGCGTGGGGGTGGCGCCGCCGCCGATCAGCGCGATGTCGGAGATGGTGTGGTGCGGGGCGCGGAAGGGGCGCGTGGCGACGAAGGAGTGCGCGGGATCGAGCAGCAGGCCGCAGATGCTGTGGATCTTGGTGGATTCGATGGCCTCCTCGAGGGTCATCGGCGGGATGATGGTCGGGATGCGCTTGGCGATCATCGATTTGCCGGAGCCGGGCGGGCCGATGAAAAGGGCGTTGTGATTGCCGGCGACGGCCACCTCGATGGCGCGCTTCACATGGTGCTGGCCGCGGACGTCGGAGAAATCGACCTCGTAGTTCTGGTGCTGGGCGAAGAATTGCGTGATGTCCTCGCGAATGGGGGTGAGCGTCTTTTCGCCGGTGAGGAATTCGAAGGCCTCGCGCAAGTTGTGCACGCCATAAACCTCGATGCCCTCGACCATCGCGGCTTCGCGGGCATTTTCCATGGGCACGACGATGGCCCGGCGGCCGGCGCGGCGGGCCTCGAGGGCGACGGGGAGCACGCCTTTCACCGGGCGCACCTGGCCGGTGAGTGCCAGTTCACCGACGAAGCAGAACTCCTCGACGTTGAGCAACTCGACCTCGGCGCCCACCGCGATCATGCCGAGGGCGATGGGTAAATCGAAGCTGGGGCCCTCCTTTTTTACGTCGGCCGGTGCCAGGTTAATGGTGGTGCGTCCCCGAGGCCAGCGGTAGCCGCTATTCTGGATGGCGGTGGTCACGCGATCCTTGCTCTCCTTGACAGCCACGTCCGGCAGGCCGACTACGACGATTACAGAGTTGCCGCTGGCGCCATTGACCTCGATTTCGACCTCAAAGGCATCAACACCATAGACAGCAGCAGAGTAAACTTTGGCCAGCACGGGGGCGAAAGTGCCAGAGGGACAGAGGGAAGTAAAAAGGTTTGAACGGAGCTAAGGAAAGTCTGTCAGACACCGTAATACTTAACTACATTGACTACTGACCCTCTGAGATAAAGAAATTTGCTTGGCAACCCGGCGTTTTGAAGCCATTGTCCATACACCGACACTACATAGGCCACGCCCCAACAACCCACTACAGCCAAAGAGCATCTCTCAGACGTATAGATACGCACACATCCTGCTACTCATAGAAAGCCAGAGGCACCCAAATGAACTACAAATCCGGCGAAGATTCCGATTCTGGAATCAAAATCTACCTGCGTGAAATCGGGCAAATCCCGCTTCTCACGCCGGCCCAAGAGATTGAACTCGCTGCCAAAATCAAGAAAGGCGACAAGGCCGCTCGTTCACTCATGATCCGCTCCAACCTCCGGTTGGTCGTCAAGATCGCACATGATTACGCGAACCTCGGCCTGCCGTTGCTGGACCTGATCTCTGAAGGCAACATCGGCTTGATGAAGGCCGTGGAACGCTTTGACCCTGCCAAGGGCGGCAAACTTTCGACCTACGCGGCCTGGTGGATCAAACAGTCCATCAAGCGCGCGCTCGCCAACCAGAGCAAGACGATCCGCCTGCCCGTGCACTTGGTCGACAAGATCTCCAAGATGCGCCGCGTGGCGTTGCAGATGAGCGAAGAGCTCGGACGCGAACCCACCGACGACGAATTGGCCGAGGAAGTCGGGCTTTCGTCCGGCAAAATCTCGCAGCTCAAGACCGTGTCGATCCGCCCAGCCTCGCTGGACGCTCCGATCAGCGACGACGACTCGACCGAATTCGGCGAAATCGTCGGCGACTTGGAAGCGTTGACGCCCTTTGAGCGCCTGCGCGACCAGAACCTGCGCGACGAAGTCGGCGACCTGCTCGAAGTGCTCGATGAACGCGAAAAGAAGATCATCTTCTCGCGCTTCGGCCTCGATGGCGGCAAAGCCAAGACACTCGAGGAAGTCGGCAAGAAATTCGGCGTGACGCGCGAGCGCATCCGCCAGTTGCAGAACATCGCGCTGATGAAATTGCGCCGTGCACTGCAAAAGAAAGAGAAGCCGATCGATCACCTCCTGCCGGCGCATGTCGGCGAGATGGAGGATTGATCCGCCGAGAACAATTCCAACAAAGGGCGCATCCGCAAGGGTGCGCCCTTTTAGTTTTTTTGCGGGGCGAGCGCTCCCTTCTTGCAGGTCATCCTGAGCGGAGTGTAACGGAGTCGAAGGACCCCGTCGCTCTACCAAAGATACTCGCCGGTTATTCGACGGGGTCCTTCGACTTCGCTCAGGATGACCCGCGAGGAGGGGGCGCGCGCGTTAAGCCGCGCAGAGGATACCGCCGAGCGTCTCGAGGCCGCTGACCAGCTCGGCTTCGCTGGCCTTGGCGCAGTTCAGGCGCAGGCTGCTGGTGGCCTGCGGCTCGGTGTAGAAGACCGGGCCGGCGCCGAAGACGATGCGTTCTTTCCGCGCGATCTCGCGCACTTTCGCCAGGTCGACGGCACGGGGCAGTTCGGTCCAGAGCATGTAGCCGCCGCGGGGCGGGCTGGCCCGCGTGCCCTTGGGGAAGGCGCGGGCGATGACTTCGAGGGCCAGTGCACGGCGACGGGCATTGCGCGGGCGCAGCCGGGCGAGATGGGGATCGAGCGCATCGGCGGCCAGGAATTCGCGGAGAGCGACCTCCGAGACGACGGCGCTGTGGAGATCCTGCTGGCATTTCCGCGCGGCGAAATCCTCGTAAAGCGTCCCCGGCGCGCACACCCCGACGCGCAGGCCGGGCGAGACGGTCTTGGAGAAACTGGAGACGTAGCTCACGGTCGAGCCGTCATCCCACGCGAGCAGGCTGCGCGGGACGCCGTCCTCGATGAGCTCGCCGTAGATGTCGTCCTCGATGAGGCGCACGCCATGGGTGCGGCACATTTCCACCAGACGCGGGCGCTTTTCCTCGGGAATGGTGACGCCGGAAGGATTGGAGAGCGCGGCGCAAACGATCAGTGCGCGCGGTTTCCAGCGGGCGAGCAATTCCTCGGTCGAATCGAGATCGAAGCCGTGCGGGCCGGCGACGGGCAATGGCAGCACGCGGGCCCCGGCGACACTGAGCACCTCGAGCATGCCGTAGTAGGCCGGTGCCTCGACGGCCACGATATCGCCCGGCTTGATGAGGATGGAGACGAGCAATTGCACGCCCTGCGTGCAGCCGGTGACGGTGATGAGTTGCGGCCCGCGAATGCTGGCGCCACGGGCCTGGAGCCGGGCGGCGAGTTGCTCGCGCAGGCCGTGGTCGCCCTCCGGATGATGATAGGCAAACATCTTCGCGCCTTCATTTACGAAGGCGCGGGTGAAAGCCGCCTGGAGTTCCTCCGTCGGGAGCGAATCGAGTCCGGGGACGCCCGCCGCCAGATTAATGAGACCGGGTTCGTCGGCCTGCCGCATAAAATCGACGAGGCGGCCTGCGGCTTGGAAGGGGCGGGGTTCGGTCATGCGAGTCGGGGTGGAATAAAGCCAGCGAAACACACAGATCGCACGAATGGGAAGGATTTCATTCGGGTGATTTGTGTGTTTCAC
>NZ_JBDUCX010000370.1:0-4313 GCF_040003245.1 Chthoniobacter sp. | reverse complement strand
GCGAGAGCAAAACGACGCAACTGCTCGTCGCCAGCCAGGTCGTGCTCAGCATGCAACTGGGCTTCGCCGTCTGGCCGCTCATGCGCTTCACCGATGAAAAAGCGAAGATGGGCCCCTTCGTGAATCCGCTCTGGATCCGCATCCTCGGCTGGACCACCGCCGCGATCATCATCGTGCTCAACGTCAAATTGCTATTCGATACCTTCATGCCCGACGCCGTGCTCAACGCCTTCTACGGTTTCCTGGGCCTCCCTGCACCCACCCCCTAAAACCCGCGCGCCCCATGTATCGCAAAATCCTCGTCACTCTCGACACTTCGGCTTCCGACCGGGAATTGCTGCCGCACATCGCGCAATTCGCCGCCCTGGCGAAAAGCGAACTCCTGCTGCTGCACGTCGCCGACGGCTGGGTTGCGCGCAACTTTGACCAGCTCAGCCTCGCCGAATCCGAAGAGATGAAGGAAGACCTGCGTTATCTCGAGGAAACGGCCGCGCGCCTGCGCGGCGAAACGGGCCTGAAGATCGAGACCCGGCTGGCGCTTGGTAATCCGCCCACACAAATCCTCCACGTCGCCGAACAGGAGCACTGCGACCTCATCGCGCTCGCGTCGCACGGCCACCGCCTCGTCGGCGACATCATCCACGGCAGCACTATCGAAGACGTCCGCCACAAGGCTCGCGTACCCATCCTCGTCGTGCCGCCGCGGAAGTGATAGGTGGGCAGCGAAGTTACAAGCGCCCTCCATGCGTGTCATCCTGAGCGGAGTGTAGCGGAGTCGAAGGACCCCGTCGCTTTACCAATGATGATCGCTGGTTATTCGACGGGGGCCTTCGACTTCGCTCAGGATGACATATCTTTTGCGCGTTTCAGTACCGCGCCGCTCGCCTGTTGATTGAACCCCAGCGCGGAAACGAAAGTGGTTTCGATCCTCTTCGCATCCGCTGCCCCCGGCAGCGCTCCGTGCCGCACCGCCAGCGCCGCCACCACCGTCTGCAAAAGTGCACTCGCACCCAGGGCTTCACCCAGCGATTGCCTCGGAAAATAAACCGCCGCTTCCGGCAAGTGCCGTCCGATCACGCGCCGTTCGATCGCATCCACAAAAGTCCCGTTCGCACACCCGATCACCGCATCCGCGCCACCCCTCGGAAGCAACTCCGCATACACGCGCGTCAGCGCCGCTTCCGCTTCCTGCTGCCGAAACACCGGCACGCCGTCGTGCAACTGAAGCTCCACCGCACCCTCGCGCGCCAGCACCACCGCCGCCGCTCCCTCTGCGAGCAAGGCCCCATGCGCCTTGCCGGGCCCGCGCGAAAGACGCCAATCCCGATACGCCTCGCAAAGAATCCAGTCGCACTCTTCGCTGCCCACCACCACCACGCGGTCCAGATCGCCGGTCGCCAGCAATTGCTCCGCAAACTTCAGCGCCGCCAGCCCCACCGTGCTGTCGCCCACCAGCGTGTAACTCGCGCCATCGATCCCAAACTGCGCTGCCAGATGACTCGCCGGCGCGTTGTAAACCGTCTCCGGAAAAAGCATCGGACTCGCCGTGTTCGCGCCCTGCTTGACGATCTGCTCGTAAAATTTGCGCGTGTAAATCACCCCGCCGCTGGAGATCGCAAAGACCAGCGCCGTGCGCGCCGCCGACTCCGGCGTGATCACAACGCCCGCATTCTCCAGCGCCGCCATGCCCGCCGCCACCGCGAAATACGAAATCGCACTCGACCGCCGCAGCCGTGGATTGCGCCCCAGCGCTTCCACCGTCTTCGGCGGCACCGGCGCATAGACATGCTCGCGCCCCGTCTCCGGATTCGTCACCATCTTCGCTTCGGCCACATCGCCGCGCCCGAGCCGTTCCCACACTTCATCGAGCCCCGCGCCGAGCGGCGTCACCCAACCGAGTCCGGCGATCCGCGCGCTCATGACTCCGCCCCCTCGATCACGATCGTCGCATTCGTCCCGCCGAAACCGAACGAGTTGGAAAGCACGCAGCGCAATTGCGCGTCGCGGGCCGCATTCGCCACGATATTCAGCCGCCACGCCGGATCGAGTTCCTGGAAGTGGATATTCGGCGGCAGGAATTGCCCGCGCAACGCCAGCACGGAAAACGCCGCCTCGATCGCGCCCGCTGCACCCAGCGAATGCCCCATCATCGATTTCGTCGAACTTACTGGCACGCGCTCACCGAACAGCTCTGCGATCGCCGTCCCCTCGGTCGCATCGTTGAAGATCGTCGCCGTCCCGTGGGCGTTGATGTAATCGACCTCCGCCGCCGCGCGCCGCGCATCCGCCAGCGCGCGTTCCATCGCCTGGCGCGGTCCGATCCCACTCGGGTGCGGCTGGGTGAGGTGATGATTGTCCGTCGAAATGCCGTAACCCGTGACCTCCGCGAGAATCGGCGCCCCCCGCCGCCGCGCGCTCTCCATCTCCTCCAGCGCCAGCAGCGCTGCGCCCTCCCCCAGCACCAGCCCCGTGCGCGCCTTGTCAAAAGGCCGGATCTTTTCCGCCGTCGACGCCTGCAGCGAATCGAACCCCACGAACACCATCTCGGAAATGGCATCGTACCCTCCGCACAGCACGCGCCGGTACTGCCCCGCGCGCACCAGGCGGAAGGCATGCCCCACCGCATTCGTCCCCGAAGCACACGCATTGGCGATGATTTGACTCGGCGCCGCGCAGGGCCACGCCTCCTCGGCATCGAGCACCGGTTTCTGCGGCAGATAATTCGCCAGCCACGCCGCCCGCGCCGGCGTCCGCCGCTTCTTCTCCACCTGCGCCCGGTAAAAAGCTTCACCGAAACTCATCCCCCCGCTGGTCGTGCCGATGACCAGCAACTCTGGGTCGAACCCGCGATCTCCCTCCCGCACCTCGCTCGCAGCCGCCATCATCATCAGGCTCGCCGGGTGGCGATGGTGCGCGCGCTCGCCGTTCACCGCCCCGACGCGCGCGACCAGCTTCGCCACATCCACCAGCCCCGCTGTCTTGCAGCGCGTCTTGCTCACGTCAAAAGCCATCACCGGCGCCACCCCATCATGCCCCGCGCGCAAGGCCCGCACCGTCTCCTCGCTCCCCAGCCCCAGCGGACTCACCACGCCGATCGCCGTCACGGCGACGCGGTGGGCCTGGGATGCGGAGGGAGAAATCATTTCGTCAGAAACCTTTTCGTTGCCCAGCCACCCGCGCGCAATGCGCAATTCGCATTCCTCGGCCACACTGTGTTCTTTCCGTGCGACTCACGTTCGCGGAACCGACGGGATGATCCAGGGGATTTTTACCACGAAGGCGCCAAGACACGAAGAAAAGGAGAGCCCTTCGTGCCTTTGTGCTTCAATCAGCCCGCTCCTGCCGCCCATTCATTCTGTCTTGCGCCGGAGCCCTCCCCCGAGAACTGTTCCCGCCCGCCACACCACCCTTCCCACTTTCCTTTGACGCCCGAAACCACCACTCCCGATCCCGCACCCAGCCGCCAGGCCGTGCGCATGCGCTTCTTCTGGTTTCTCGCCGGGTCGGGCGTGAACTACCTCCTCATCTCCATCCCTTTCAAGTGGCTGCACGCCCACACCGAACTGTCCCTGTGGGCCGTGGCGGCGTGCAGCATGGCCGTCAGCACCTCGTTCTTTTTCCTCTGGAATTACTTCATCAATTTCCGCACCGACGCCCGCAAGCGCGACGCCCTGCCGCGCTACGTGCTCGCCGTCGGCGTCATGTGGTTCCTCTCCTCCACCACCCTCGGGTTCTTGAAGCACCACGACTTTCATCACGCCTTGAGCCTCGGCCACTTCCCCCTCGATCTCGACATCATCGCCACCCAGTTTTTCCTCAGCGGCCTGAAGTTCTTCCTCTATCACAAGTGGGTCTTCCCCCTGCCGAAAGAGCCGGCCGCTCCATGAACTGGACGAAACTCGCCGAGAGCCGCATCGAGGAAGCCATCGCCCAAGGGGAGTTCGAGAATCTTCCCGGCCAGGGCCAGCCTCTCGACCTCGCCGAGTATTTCGCCCAACCCGCCACGGAACGCGCCGGCTCCGCGCTCCTGAAAAACGCCAATGTCATTCCGCCGGAGGTGCAACTCCTCAAGGAAATCGCCGCGCTGGAGAAGGCGGTTGCCGCTTCCGAGACCGCCGGGAATATCCCAGGTGCCCCGGCGAAGACGCTCCGCGAACAATTGCAGGAAAAACGCGTGGCCTTCGCCATGGCCATGGAGCGCCGCCGTCGGCGCGATCCGCGCGGGGCGGAGTAGGGGGTGGGAGCGGAAAGCAAACTTTGTCATCCTTGTATATCGCCCAACGCGACGAATCGTGATGATTTGCGCGTGACCC
>NZ_JBDUCX010000172.1:0-14649 GCF_040003245.1 Chthoniobacter sp. | reverse complement strand
GCAAAGTGTTTCATACTCTGCTGTTGAGAGGCCGCGCCGCGTTGTGACGCGGGGGAGGGAAGATTTTTGAGAAATCTTCCGGGGCGGAGGCAGCCGCGAGCCGTTGCCACGGGGCTGCGGCGTCGCAGCGAGGTGTAGGGCGCGTGTCCTTACGCGCCGGGCGAGGATCGAATCCGCAGGTTTCTCCCGGCGCGTGGGGACACGCGCCCTACACCCGTGGTGACCGCTGCACGTCCGAGGAAGGCCTCAGTGCCTCAGAATCCGCGCCAGGAAATCGCGGCACTCGCGACTCTGCGGTGCGGCAAAAAGCTCCCCGGCGGGCCCGTGCTCGATGATTCGGCCTTGGGCGAGAAAGGCGACGCGGTCGGCGACGTGGCGGGCGAAGCCCATCTCATGGGTCACGAGCAGGAAATCGCGACCCTCGTTCTTCAACTCCTCGATCACGTCGAGCACCTCGGCGGTCATCTCGGGATCGAGCGCGCTGGTTGGTTCATCGAAGAGCAGCAGGCGCGGCTTGATGGCGATGGCTCGGGCAATCGCCACGCGCTGCTTTTGGCCGCCGCTGAGCTCGGCAGGCTTTTTGTGCGCGTGATCGGCGAGGGCAAAGCGGCGCAGGGCCTCGCGGGCGATCTCCTCCGCGGCGGAGGGCGCTATACCGTGCACTTTCTCCAAGGGGAGCGTGATATTGGCCAGCGCAGTGAGATGGGGAAACAGATTGTAGGCCTGGAAGACGACACCGAGATGCAGGCGGTGCGCGCGGAGCGACTCTTCATCGGCGCCGACATGCTGACCGTCCAGCGCGAATCCGCCGCTGTCCGGCGCCTCGAGCCCGGCGATGATGCGCAGCAGCGTGGACTTTCCGCCGCCGCTGGGCCCAATGAGCGCGAGGCTGCGCAACTCACCGAAATCGACGGTGACGTTGTCGATCACGCGATTCGTGCCGAACGATTTGCTGAGCGCTTCGAGCGAAAGGTGCATGCAGATTAAGTCTCGAAGCGCGACCGCTGTTCCCATCGCTGGGTCCAGAGCGAGATCGGCAGCGTGAGGATGAGATAGCCGAGCGCAATCGACAGATAGATCTCAAACGTGGTGTAGGTGATCGAGTTCACCTGGCTCGCCGCAAGGCTGAACTCGGCGATGCCCAGTACGGAGAGCAGTGACGAGTCCTTGATGATGCTGGCGAATTGCCCGGCGAGTGGGGGCAGGCTCTGCCGCAGCGCCTGCGGGAAGATCACGTAGCGGTATGTCTGCCCGCGAGTGAAGCCGAGCGCCCGCGCCGTTTCCAATTGCGAAGCGCTGATACTCTCGATGCCCGCGCGAAAGATCTCGCTGATGTAAGCCCCCTCGAACAGCGAGAGGATCAGCGCTCCGGAAATCAGACGATAGTCTGTCGAGAGCTTTTGGCCGAAGGCGTACCAGTAGATGAAGAGCTGCACCAGGAGCGGCGTACCGCGGCTGACTTCGACATAAATGCGGGCGAAATCACGCAGCGGCATCCAGGGACTTCGTCGGGCAGAGGCAAACAAAAGGCCGATGAGACAGCTCAGTGGCAACGCGAGGGCCGAGATCTCGAGCGTGGTCACCCAGCCATCCCAAAACAGCCGCCAGTAGCTGCCCGCCAGCCGCCATTGCCACTGGTAGTCGAGCAACGCAAACGCCCCGGCGACGAGGCCGGCGAACAGCGCCAGCGCGAAGGTGAAGCTGACCACGCGCGCCCAAACCGGCGAGGGCGTGCGGTCGTCGGCGAGCAGCAGCGCGCGCATCATGATATCAGGCCGGCCGCAGGCGCGACTGCCAGATCCAGCTCCAGGGCAGGGCGCCGAAGCTGAGCATCCAGTCGTTGAATTGCCGCAAGGACCAGCCTTCGCGGCCGACGAGTTGCGCGTGGAGACGCTCCACTTCGAGGCGGCCGAGCAGATAGCTCATGGGTACGGTGGGCGAACTCGTGTACCAATTCACATCGCCGCGCGCCCGGGCCGCAGTGAAGCCGACGCCGTCCTGGAGACGCTTCGCCGCCGCGGCGTAGGTCAGCTTGCCGCTGTGCAGGCCGCAATCGATGACGATGCGGTGTGCCCGCCAGAGGGCATCATGGATTTGCGTGAGCCGCGCTTCGGGAAAATCCACAATGCCGAGATCGACAGACTGCTTTTCGCACCACAGCGTCCAGCCCTCGTAAAAGATGGCGTGGTGCATGAGCCGGCGGATTTTGCTGGGGTGGCGATTCTGCACCACGAACTGCAAGTGATGACCGGGATACGCCTCGTGCGCGCAGGTCAAGGCGAGGCCGAAGTGCTGGCGGATTTCCGTCGCGCGCTTTTCGGGTGTGGGTTGGTCAAGGCTCAGATCGTTGACCCAGAAGATGCCGGTCTGGTCGGAGTCAAAGGCGCCGGGTTGGAGATATGCGGCGGTGGGAAATTGGTGGCGCAGATATTCCGGCACGGGCAGGACGCGGCATTTCTCCCGCGGCGGAAAGGTGACGAAATCGGCACGCTGAAACTGGCCGCGCGTC
This sequence comes from Chthoniobacter sp., assembly GCF_040003245.1. Lineage (NCBI taxonomy): Bacteria > Pseudomonadati > Verrucomicrobiota > Spartobacteria > Chthoniobacterales > Chthoniobacteraceae > Chthoniobacter > Chthoniobacter sp. The sequence goes on along the minus strand of NZ_JBDUCX010000172.1, from coordinate 12,140 downwards.
TCGGCGGTCACGCGGGTGTACTCCTCGAGCAGCGGGCCACGCGGCTGCCAGCCCGCGGCGGCAGCTTCGAGAATGGCGGCGACGGATTTGCCCCGGCCAAATTTCTTCGCCTCCACCTTGAGCTCGGCGCTGAGCTTCTCGATCAACGCATGGCCGAGCGCTTCCGCTTCCTCGACGCCGAGCGAAAAACCCAGCCGCTCGCGGATGAGAAATTCGAAATTCTCGCGCCCCACGGAAAAGCCATTCGCCGGCCCGGGCGCCTTGCCTTCAGCCGCGCGAGCGTAACGCTGCAGCGCGGCTATGGCCTTCTGGACGAGCTGCGCGGTCCTGGCCGGCTTGGGCGAAACCTCCGCGAGCTGCGCGCCCACCTTTTCGAAAAAGGACTTCGCCCCATCACAACTTTGGCGCGCGAGCTTCGTCCACAGCGGCACGGGGTGGCGCAGGCACGCCGCGCCTTGGTCGAGAAAGCGGGGCAGGGCGGCGAGGCGCGCCTCGATCGCCTCGCGGGCTGGCCGCAAATTCTCCGCGTGACGGACGACGAGACTGAAAATCGCATCGATCGCTGCGCCGCAGTGGACCTGGGGATTGATACGCCAGTGGGGAAAGGCGTCGTTGAAAAAGCGCTCCGTGCGCAGCAGCGCCAGCAAGCCCCGGCGATCCAGCCAGTCATCGCCGGTGAAGGCGAAATCCGGCAGCGCCTCGACGTCGCGCAGCGTTATCTCGGTGATCGCCAGAAACTCCCGATGCGTGGCCGCATCGTTTTCCCCGAGCAAGGCGTCGAACTCGTGGAGCCCGCGCTCGCTGGCCACCTGCGGGAAGAGCCGGTGCGTCTCGTCGAGATAACGCGCGGCCAGGGCGCGGAATCGCCGAACCGGGGCGTTCATTCGTCGCTGGTGACGAGGTTGTTGATCTCCCGGGCGAGGTCCCGGACGCGCTTGACCTCGCCCTTTTCGATAGGTACGTCCACCGGCTTGGTCGTGATGGTCTTTACTTCCTGGAGATTCTTTACAATCGTCTGGGCGAGCTTGGTCTTCTTGAAGCTCGGATTGAACGTGGAAGCGCGATCAAGGAAGTAATCGAGGAGTTCGGGCTGGATCACCCGCCGGGCACGCTCGGGGCTGTAATCGTCCACGGCCACCGTGCTGGTGATCTCCAGTGCTCGCAGCCAGCCGCCGAGGGCGACCAGGTGGGCGATCTCTTCATCCTTCAAGCCCATCATGGCCGATTCCACCTCCGCCTGGGTGCGCACGAGCTCCTGTTTGACGTCCGACCACTGGGAACGGGCCGCCTTTTCCAGGATGCTGCGGCTGTGCTTGCTTACCTTGTCACTCACGCCAAGGCCCTTGGCCAGCCGGAGCAGGGCGCGCCCGACCGGTTCGATGCGGGACTGCTTTTCCGAGGCGACGGCCAGAAAACCGTCGGCGATCACCGCACCGGTGCTCAGGGCCAGGCGGGCGCGATCCTGGGGCATGGTCTCGGGTAGGTCGCGCCAGACTTTGTCGAAGGGAAACGGCTTCAGGGCGTCGATCTCTTGCAGGATGATCTCGATGGAGGGAGCGGTAAAGCCGTTCACCCCGAGCTCCTCTCGCATGTGTTCGATATCGTCCGCCGTGGGCTTGGGCGCGGCTTGGGAATTCGTAATCAGGAGGCTGGCTACGACAAGAAGGAGCCAGCGCACAGGTATTTGCATGGGAAACGATGATGGCAAAATGCGGAAAGATTGCAGCAGCTAATTTAAGGGGACGAAACTGGAACGGAAGCTGTTGTAGATAGGAGATTTCCCGCTTGACCATCAGGAGCCAACCGCCATGATTCCGCGCTTAATTCGGCCGGAAACGGCCTAAATTCACTATGCAAGGAAGCTTGGGAAACACAATTTGGACAATTTGCTACTTTATCGTCCTGTCGGGCCTGTCTCTTTACGGCCTTCACCGTTACGTCATCGTCTATCTTTTTCTGAAGAATCGCAATAAGCCGCCGCAGCCGCGGGCGACTTTTGAGAAACTGCCACCGATCACGGTGCAGTTGCCGATTTTCAATGAGCTGTACGTCGTCGAACGATTATTAAAATCGGTCGCCCTCCTGGATTATCCGCGCGAACTGCTCCAGGTGCAGGTGCTGGATGATTCGACTGATGAAACCACACAGATCGCCGCTGACCGCATCGCCGAACTCAAGGCGGCCGGGCTCGATATCGAACTCATCCACCGGACCGATCGCACGGGTTACAAGGCAGGTGCCTTGGAAGCAGGGTTGAGCTCGTGTAAAGGCGAATTCGTCCTCATTCTCGATGCCGATTTCGTTCCCGCGCCCGACATGCTGCGCAAGACGATCCATTTCTTCACCGACCCGCAGATCGGTATGATTCAGACCCGCTGGGGCCACCTGAATCGCACCTATTCGCTCCTGACGCGCGTCCAGGCCATGTTCCTCGACGGTCATCTCCTGCTCGAACAAACCGCCCGGAGCCGTGCCGGACGGTTCTTTAATTTCAACGGGACCGCGGGACTGTGGCGCCGCTCCTGCATCCAGGACGCCGGTGGCTGGCAGCACGACACGCTCACCGAAGATCTCGATCTCAGCTATCGCGCGCAGTTGAAGGGCTGGCGCTTCATCTTCCTGCCGCATCTCGTGACGCCGGCGGAATTGCCCGTCGACATGAACGGCTTCAAGTCGCAGCAGCATCGCTGGACGAAGGGCTCGATTCAGACCTGCATCAAGCTGCTCCCCGCGGTGTGGAGGGCGAAACTGCCGGTGGTGGTGAAGTTTGAAGCGACGGCGCATCTCACCTCAAACTACGCCTATCTGCTGCTGTTCTTCCTCTGCATCCTCATGCACCCATCCACGGGCGACGGTGTCTATCGCCCGTGGCAGATGTGGCTGGTCGATATCCCGATTTACCTCTCGGCGTCGCTGCCGGCGGCGATCTTTTACATCTGCGCGCAGCGCGAGCTGTATCCGAAATCGTGGGGCAAGGAGATCCTCCTGTTGCCCATGGTGCTGGCGCTGGGCATCGGCCTGGCGATCAACAACGCCCGCGCGGTGCTCGAGGCCATGTTCGGCCATCAGTCGGAGTTCACCCGGACGCCGAAATACGGCATCGAGAGCAAGACCCAGGCGTGGAAGAAAGCGCGCTATTTGCCGATGAAGACGGTCCTGCCGTTCGTCGAATTGGCCTTCGCGATTTATTTCAGCTACCTGCTCGGCTTTGCCATGGCGCACGGCCAGTGGTTGAACGCCGCTTTCCTCTCCCTGTTCCTCGTGGGCTTCACCTACGTGGCACTCTGCTCGCTGGCCCAGTGGACGCCAAATTTGCGCTTCCCGGGCCGCGATACCGGTGCGCCGCTGGCGGCCTGAGCGACGGACAGATTTCCCGGATCGCCCGCAACGCTTGATTCCAAGCGGCTGGGCGGGCAGCCGGTATTCGTCGCCGAGGGATCTACATAAATCCCCCGAGGAGGCCCATGGCATGGGCGGTGCTAATTCATGTTTGCCATGAAATCTCACCGTTGCTTCCGCCTCCTGGTCACGATCGCCGCGCTCTGCCTCAGCCGCCTGGCGGTTTCGGCCGCGCCGGAGATCATCATCAGCGTGCCCGACCAGCGCCTGGTGCTCATGGAGAATGGGGTGCTCGTTGGCCACTACCCGATTTCGACTTCCAAGTTTGGCCTCGGCGACCAGCCCAATAGCTACGCGACCCCGCTGGGTACGCTCGAAGTCGCCGCCAAGGTCGGCGACGGTGCTCCGCTGGGCGCGGTCTTCAAGGGCCAGCATTTCACCGGGGAGGTCCTGCGGGCGAATGCTCCTGGCCGTGATCCCATCGTCACCCGCATCCTGCATCTGCGTGGCCTCGACGCCAGCAACTGCCGCGCTTTCGATCGTGGCATCTACATCCACGGAACCCCGGAGGAATCCAATATCGGCCGCCCGGCGAGCTATGGCTGCATCCGGATGCGCTCGCGGGATGTCGTGCGCATCTTCGCTGCCGTGCCGGTGGGAACGAAGATCGAGGTGGTGAATGCCCCCTTGCGCCGGGCCCTGGCCGAATACGCGGCCCAGCACCTGAATCAAGGCCGGCGGGTGGCAGGACTCTAGGCAGTAGATCGCTGCCGGGCGCCTCTTCCATGGGGGCTAAGGCCTGTGTTTTAAAAAACTCGCACCTTAAATCGCCTTAACTGGGCTTAAGGCACCTTAAAACGGGCTTTCTTTTCTTCGCCTGGGACTCCTTGATTTGCATCGGCCTCTGGGCGCGGGTCTTTCGGTAATACCGCCAATTTTTTCGCACCTCGATTTGCCTTGATCGGCCTTGCCTCGTCCCTGCTCACCTTGGGGCGGCTTGGTTTTCGAACACAGTGACGAAAAAAAGCGAGGCACGATTAGGCACGACCAGGCACGACCAGGCACGATTGCTGGCGACCGCCGTCGCCACCCTTACGGACGCGGGGGGGGCGAGGCAGCCGCGTGCTTTTCACCCGTTTGGGTGGAGGAATCGAGATGAAGTTCATGCGTGATAGGATGGCATAACACGGCGGAAAAAGTGCATGGCCCCATTGGTTCCATTGGCTCCATTGCGGAAAATTTCACTCTGCGCACCTCTTGCCGGCTGAAACGGAGCCCGGCGCGTAGGGACACACGCCCTCGACCTCAAGCGACCTGCCGCGGCCATGGTGGGCGCAATTTTGGTCGATCCGGGCATTTTTTGCGCAATCGATATGTATACGTAAGACTTTGAAAACGGGAGAAACGTCGCCTTTCGACGACATCATGCCCGCGGAAGGCTGTAAAAATCATCACTTTCAGCCGATATGGTCCGGGGATCATTTTAATACGGACTTTGGCGGGCGGAGGCGCCCGGAAACCTTGATTGTGACAATTGCGAGGAGGGGCGGTTCACATGTCAACAGGGAGGTTATTTTCGCCTCGAAATATATTTTTGTCTGGGCGTCTAATTTTCTTGGCACCCACTACGGCTTGTGGTTTCATCGACCCCCTAACCCAATATACTGTGGTTTCTTATTGGCGGTAATTCGCAGGATTTTCGCCGATTGTTCACAGGATATGGGCTTCCCCCAGACAGTTATTCACCTGCCATCCACAATTGCCTGAAATCGCGTATCGTATGATCGAATTGAAATCGAATCGCCGCTCCACCCACCGCGCCGCCACGAACGGCCGCGGCACCGTCGCCGCCTCTCGTCGGCGCCCTCAAGAGGGACTGAAGTTCACCCGTGTCTTCAGTCAGAAATCGATCGCGCCGTTTGACGAACTCGAGTGGGAACACCGCACCGCGGAGATCACCGACGATTCCGGCAAGGCGATCTTCAAGCAGGAAAACGTCGAGGTGCCCAAGTCGTGGAGCGCGCTCGCGACCAAGATCGCCGTGTCGAAATATTTCTACGGCGACATCGCGAACGGCACCGACCCGTACAAGGGCGGCCGCGAGCGCAGCGTGAAGCAGCTCGTGCATCGCGTCACCCGCACCATCACTGACAGCGGCATCAAGGACGGCTATTTCGCCGACAAGGAGAGCGCGGAAATCTTTTACAACGAACTCACCTGGCTGTGCGTGAATCAATTCGGCGCGTTCAATTCGCCGGTGTGGTTCAACGTCGGCCTCTGGCACGAGTATCGCGTCGGCGCCGGCCGCGGCGAAGGCAACTACTACTACAATCACAAGTCTGGCCAGGCCGAGCGCGCCAAGACCCAGTATGAATACCCGCAGGGCAGCGCTTGCTTCATCCAGTCCGTGGAGGACAACATGGAGGACATCATGCGCCTCGCCTTGTCCGAAGCCATGCTCTTCAAGTACGGCAGCGGCACGGGCAGCGATCTTTCCACGCTCCGCTCGACCCGCGAGAAGCTCAGCGGCGGCGGACGCCCCAGCGGCCCGCTCTCGTTCCTCAAGGTCTACGACCAGGTCGCGAACGTCGTGAAATCCGGTGGCAAGACGCGCCGTGCGGCGAAAATGAACACGCTCAAGGACTGGCATCCCGACATCGAGGAATTCATCGAGGCCAAGACCAAGGAAGAGAAAAAGGCGTGGGCGCTCATCGAGCAGGGCTACGACGGCAGCTACAATGGCGACGCCTACGGCTCGATCATGTACCAGAACGAGAACCTCTCGGTGCGCGTGAGCGATGAGTTCATGAATGCCGCCGGCGAGGGCCGCGAGTGGTGGACGAAGCGCGTGACCGACGGCAAGCCCTGCGAAAAGAAGGACGCCAAGACGCTCCTGCGCAAGATCGCCGAAGGCACGCATCTCTGCGGCGACCCCGGCGTGCAATTCGACACCACGATCGACAAGTGGCACACCTGCAAGGGCACGGCCCGGCAGAATTCCACGAACCCGTGCAGCGAGTACCTCTTCCTCGACAACACGGCGTGCAATCTCGCTTCGCTGAACCTGCTCAAGTTCAAGAAGGCGGACAGCAGCTTCGACGTCGACCGTTTCAAGGCGGCGGTGCGCATCTTCATCACCGCGCAGGAAATCATCGTCGACAACGCCAGTTACCCGATCAAGTCGATCGCGGAAAACTCGCACATCTTCCGCACGCTCGGCCTCGGCTACGCGAACCTTGGCGCGCTCATCATGAGCTACGGCCTCGGTTACGATACCGATGAAGGCCGCGCGCTCGCCGGCGCCATCACCTCCATCATGACCGGCCACGCCTACGAGCAGTCGGCGAAGATGGCCAAGTCGATGGGACCATTCCCCGGCTACAAGGACACCAGCGCCAGCGGCGTGAAGAAGCCGGTCGATACGACCAATGAGCCCTACATGCTCGAGGTCATCGAACTGCACCGCTCGCATGTGGCGCAGATCCAGGCCAGCGACCGCTTCGGCTACCTCAAGGAAGAAGCGCAGAAGTGCTGGGACGGCGCGCTCTCGCTCGGCAAGAAGCATGGCTATCGCAATGCCCAGGTCACCGTGCTCGCGCCCACGGGCACGATCGGCTTCCTCATGGATTGCGACACCACCGGCATCGAGCCCGACATCGCGCTGGTGAAATACAAGCTCCTGGCCGGCGGCGGCATGCTCAAGATCGTGAACCAGACGGTAAAGCCCGCGCTCGATAAGCTTGGTTATCGCACGGAAGAAATCGCGCAGATCATCGCGCACATCGATAAGTATGACACGATCGAAGATGTCGATGGCGAACCCTCCGGCTTGAAGCGTGCGCACCTGCCGATTTTCGACTGTGCCTTCAAGGCGCATCGCGGCGAGCGTTCGTTAGGTTACATGGGTCATCTGCGGATGATGGCGGCGGCGCAGCCTTTCCTGAGCGGCGCGATTTCCAAGACGGTCAACCTGCCCGAAAAAGCCACCGTCGAGGAGATCATGAACACCTACGTCGAAGGCTGGCGGATGGGTCTGAAAGCGATCGCGATTTATCGCGATAGCTCGAAGCGTTCCGCGCCGCTGAACACGAAAAAGACCAAGGACATGGGCGGCAAGGGAAGCGAGGTCGAGCCCACCGCGAATCGCGAGACGCTCGCGCAGCGGATCGTCGAGCTCGACCAGGAAATTGCGCAGCTCCGCGGCCAGGTCGATCAGCCGACCCGTCACCGGATGACTGACACCCGCATGTCGTTGACCCACAAGTTCGAGATCGCGGGCCACGAAGGCTACATCACCGTTGGTCTCTACCAAGACGGCCAGCCGGGCGAGCTCTTCATTCAAATGTCGAAGGAAGGCAGCACCATCGGCGGCCTCATGGACACCGTCGCCACCCTCACCTCGATGGCCTTGCAGTACGGCGTCCCGCTCGAGTCGTTAGTCAAAAAATTCGCCTACCAGCGCTTCGAGCCGAGCGGCTTCACCAAGAACCCCGACATCCGCAACGCCAGCAGCATCACCGACTACGTCTTCCGCTGGCTCGGCTGCCAGTTCATCAAAGGCTACAAGGAAGCCACCAGCCCGCACCGCGGCCAGGCCGATCTGCCGATGAAAGAACTCAGCGACATCGACAGCAAGGCCATCAACCGCCCCGTGCCCGAACTCCCGCGCGAAACCCCCGGCATCATCGACATCATCTCGCACAAAACCGGCAACGAAGGCCACCCGCACATCGGCAACGGCGCGCAAACCCACGCCGACCGCGTGAAGGACGCCATCGGCAACATGTTCATGGACATCACCTGCTCGAACTGCGGCTCGAGCAAAGTCATCCGCGCCGGCGCCTGCGGTTGCTGCACCGAGTGCGGCACTTCGCAGGGCTGCAGCTAAACGCATGAGCACGTCCAAGAAGAAAGAACGTCCCCGCAGCTCGGGCGAAGGCCCGGTCCTCGCGGACTAAACGATTCCCGCGGCTTTCGGCCGCCTGCAACCAAGGAAACACCCGCCCGGCAGTCGGCTGCTCAACCCAGCCCGGCTGCCGGGCGTCTTTGCCTTGGGGACTGACGAACTCAGAAGGTGGAAGGACTGCGTCCATCTTTCGCGACAAGGCCGGCGTGACAGCGACGAGCGATAGCTGATAGCTGTTGGCAGCGAACTCATTCCGCACTCCTCAATCCTACTTCACCCATGGAAGGCCACACTCTTTGCTGGACGGATATCCCCGTCATCGATCTCGATCGGGCCATCGCTTTCTATTCCGCCGTCCTCGGCGCCCCGGTTACGAAGGAGGAAGGCGAGCCGGGGGTGGAGTTCGGGCTGTTGCCGCACGATGACAACACTTCGGGATGTCTCACCTTGGGGGGCGACAATCAGCCCTCGCTCACGGGACCGCTCATTTACCTCTCCGTCGATGGCCGCCTGAATGAGGCGGTGGCGGTGGTGAGTGCGAATGGGGGGATAGTGCAACAAGCGTCGCACCAGATCGGAGCGTACGGCTACCGTGCGGTCGTCATCGATAGCGAGGGCAACCGGATCGCGTTGCATTCCGCCACCGCTTGACGGCGGCGCCGTCTCCTCCCCTTCGATCCTCGCAAAATGGACAAGGCTGGCGCTCCGATGCGGTCAGCTATCCGCCGCGGAAAAGAGCTCACCTTTTTTATCAACCCGACCGAAAAGCACGAGCGCGGCCAGGGTCGCCTCGATCTGTTCCGCAGTGACGCCGCTGAAGCGGCTCAGCAAAATTTCGACGGACGCGGGCGCCCCAATATGGCGCAACTCAACTGTGACTGCCTGTAGTCGACCGAGGTAGGTTCCTGGCCATGGGGTCTTGGCGTGCGCATCCATGTGTGGAAGTGTCGACGTTGGTCTGCAATCAACGCGTTTAGCAAGCCTCTTCACGGTAAAAATACATATAATTGCTGATAATCGATTCAGTTAAGAGAGGCGGCCGATTTGTACGGAGAGTCTTTCAAGAAGCGAACGGCAATGAGGTGGAACTTTGCCCTGGCAGTGCCGATCAACGACGGGACTCCCTGAAGTAATATACGTAAAATCTCGCATTATTATATTTTCAACGGCTGCGGCTTCTGCTTTCCTCCCGTCCGTGCACACGAACATTCTGCCGGTGCTGGTGGCGCTGTCGTACGGGGTGATTTCCCCGCTTTTCGGGCAGCCGGAGAGCGTGTTGTCGCTGGAGCAGCCGGGCCACGAAAAGTCGCCATTCCACAAGGGCGAACAATTGGACATCCAAGGCAACGCGACCGTGGCCGCCGGTGTGACGCGCATCGCGGTGCTGGACACGACGTACTGGCCATGGGTCCTGGTGAAACTCGAGCAGCGCGAGGTGTGGTTGAATTTCGACCACGTGGTGACCGCGAAGACGGTCGCGACGGCGAAATAGAATCGCCCGGGAAGCCTGATTCTATCAGGCTCGGCGAGTGTCGCGATTTTTTTGGCGAGTGTCGCGATTACCCCCACAGGGCAAGACTTTTGTGCGATTTGCGGCGAGGCGATTGAATGAGGGTAGTTCCTCCACAGAAATGAAATCCTATCCATCTGTTCTCGTTCACCGTCCAGCGTGCGCTCCCGCCAAACAGGAGGTGGCCGCATGAAAAGATTCACCCGTCTGCAGCGTGACGTCCGCGAAAACCAGATCTACCGCGACGCCTTGCTCGCCCAGCCCGCGGAGTTTTTTCGCACCCATTTCGGCCTGGTGCCGGACCCGATGCAGAAACTCTGTTTCGTCGAAAGGCTGATTCAAAACGTGAATGCGCCGCACGTTTTCGCGAATGATATTTACAGCGTTCGCATGCGCGATGCGTCGCCCTTCATCCAATTGGAAATCGCCCGGTTCGACGGGGAGCCGCGAACGAGCTGGCGGGAATTCCAGCAGATCAAAAATGAGTTGGTCGGGCCGGAGTGCGAGGCAGTGGAACTCTACCCCGCGGACAGCCGGCTGGTGGATACCGCGAATCAATACCATCTCTGGGTCAATCCAAACCCGGCCTTTCGCTTCCCCTTTGGCTACGACCGCCGCGTCGTCTTCGATGAGCCCGTCGTCTATCGAGGCCGGGCGGGTGAGGAGGCGCCGCATTCTTCCGGCCAGGCACTCCCCGGAGACAACACCGCGAGGGCCTGCCCTGCCGCCAATCCTTCCTGAAATGGCTGCCGCGATGCCGCCGCCACTCAGTTCGTCCGCGCGTTGTGGTGCCGGAGAGGCGACGCCGAACATAGTGAAGGTGGTCCTGGTCGAGGATCATCGGATGTTTCGGGAGTGGCTCACGCAAATGCTGGGCCGGGACTCCGGCTGCGAGGTGTGTGGCGAAGCGGATAATATCCAGGATGCACAACGGCTGATCCGCGCGACCAACCCGGATATCGTGATCGTGGACATCACGCTGAAGGGGAGCAGCGGGTTGGAGCTGATCAAGGATCTACGAGCCCAGGGTCTGCACATTCCGGTGCTCGTACTTTCGATGCACGACGAGGCGCTCTACGCCGAGCGCGTCTTGCGGGCCGGTGCGCGCGGTTACATTTCCAAGCATGAGGCGGCCTCCACGCTTTCCAAGGCCATCCGGCATGTCTTGAGCGGGCAGGTGTATCTGAGCGAAGGGATGACGGCCAGCCTGCTGGAGAAAGTATCCGGACGGAAGACGCCGGCGAACACGTCGGGCCTGGAGTTGCTCGCCGATCGCGAGCTCGAAGTCTTCCAGCTCATTGGCAAGGGGCATAATGGGCGGGAAATTGCCCAGATCCTGCACCTCGGGGAAACGACCGTGGACACCTATCGCGCGCGGATCAAGGAGAAGCTCCGGCTGCGCAACGCGGCGGAACTCTACAGCCGTGCGGCCCAGTGGGTGCACGAGAATGGAGCGTAGGAGCACAGGTCACCCGCCCTCTGTTTGCCGCCGCCCGGCACCATACCTTGGGGTGTCGCGATTTCCCCCACAGGTGATGTCTTTTGCCGAAGAGATTCTGGTTTGTTGAAATGCAGTCGTCCCTTACCACCCCATGAACACTGTGACATCCGCAGTTATACCGTTGGACCGCCATACTCCGCCGCCAAGGTCGCTGGCGAAAGGCGACCGGGAGATGACTCCCTTTGTCGAGAGGCCGCACGACGTGCGGGAAAACCAAATTTATCGCGATGCCCTGCTGGCGCAGCCGCCGGATTTCTTCAAGGGCTACTGCCAGGGTCGCGTGCCGGACATTTTCGAGCGGATGGTTCTGGTGGAGCGGCTGGTCCAGGCCATGGCTGCGCCGCAGGTGTTCGTCAACGATACCTATCGCGTGCAAGTGCGTCGCGAGCCGCCCATCGTTCAACTGACGATCTCGCGCCACGATGGCGAACCGGCCAAGGACTGGCGGCAATTTCAACAGATCAAGAATGAGCTGGTCGGCCCCGAGTTCGAGGCCGTCGAGCTGTTTCCCGCGGAAAGCCGGTTGGTCGACATGGATAACGAGTACCACCTGTGGGTGAACACGGAGACTGGATTTCGCTTCCCCTTTGGCTATGCGCGCCGGCATGTGGCTGAAAAGCCGATCATCTACCGTGGGCGCGCGGGCCAGGAAGTGCCGGACAGCGAGGGAGCACCATTGCTTACGGACAGCACAGCCGGAGCCCTCCCGTAAGGCGACGGGACGATTTCGGCGCGGCTGCCGGTCGCTTCAGTAGCGGCTTGGTGGCGATCAGCGCATGCGGTAAAAGGCGGCATCCCCGTGACTCGTCTGCCCTTCCTCCTCATTTTCCTTGCCGCCTTGGGCTGTGCCCAAGCTGAATTGACGGTTACGTCGGACTTCGAGG
>NZ_JBDUCX010000369.1:0-4328 GCF_040003245.1 Chthoniobacter sp. | reverse complement strand
AGCTGGATCGCGCCGTGATTGTCGCCGCCTCGCCAGCCGGCGCACGCATCGCGCCAGCGGCGAATGCCGCGGTGTCCTTCGAGTTGAAGCCGGGCGAAATCGTCCGCGCGGAAAGTGGCTACGGCACATTCCTCCGCATTCGCACCGCGAGCGGCCAAGGCGGCTGGGTGAGCGCGAGCGAGGTCGAGAAGATCATCCCGGCGAAGAGTTAGCCAGCCGGTCGGGGCATTAACCGCGGCCCCCCACGCGCGGCGGGGACGAGAATGTATTCGTGGGATTCTTCTCACGGATCACTTGAGTCGTCCGCTCAAGTCCCGCCTATTTTCCCGCTCCGGCCTGGAGGAATTTCAGGATTTCCCGAGCCTGGGCGGCGGGAAGGTTAGCCCGGACCCGCATGTGCAGGAGAAGATTCTGCCATTGCGCCGCCGTGTATTCGTTTGAGGCACGGTAGGTATGGCAGCGGTTGCAATTTATCGACCACAACTCGACTCCAGAAAGAGCCCCTGCAGTTTCTGGGACTGCCGCGGGACCTATCGGAAGAGTCGGAGGGAGAGCCGTTGGAAGAACACCCGGGGCAGTTCCTGTTTTCGCCTGCGTTGGCCTGGCCACTTTGGGGGTCGCACCGGGAACGCCGCCGGCGGTCGGAACACCCGTGACGGGTTTCGCGTGATGGCTCCCCGGCCCCAGCGTCCGGATATAGGTGACGAGTTCCCAGCGCTGCTTTTCCGAGAGGGCGGATTTGAATGGAGCCATCGCCCCGCGGCCCTCGCTCAATTTCCAGAACAGCGATCCATCGCTTTCCGCCTCCACCGCCGGAGTCGTGTAATTGGCCGGCTTGGGATTGAGCGCCGCCGCCGCCGGCCCGTCGCCGCGCCCCGTGGCGCCATGACAGGCCGCGCAGGTAGCCGCGTAAGTCTGTTTTCCCGCGGCAGCCGCGGCCGTATTCCCGGCAGATGGATTCCTGATCGCCGCGGCGTCTGCGGGTGCCACCCATGGCGTCGCGGTTTGCGCCTGCGCATGGATGGCGAACGTGATGACCGCCGTTGCGAGGGATGAGACGGTGAAGCGGCGGACGGATTGCATCGGGCCGCTGAGAAGGGCAGTGCTGATTTGGGATGGAGGCATCATGATGTGATTTTGGACGATCAGGTCGCTTTTCAGAATCCGTAGGAGAGTTGGAAGATGAGCGAATTGGACGGCGCGGGATTCGGGCCGTGATTGCCCGTCCATTCATAGTCGCCTTCGAGCCAGAGGGTGTTGCTCAGATAATAGACGGCGCCGACCGTCCCGCGGTTGGTCCGCGTGCCCATCGCGTCGCTCAGCGTATCGTAGCGGCCCATCAATTCGACGTTGTTCAGATACGGCACATCCGGCAGCATGCCGGAGAGCTTGTAGCCGGCCTGCACCCACCAACCATTCGGCTTGATGGTTCCCAAGTCGTCCGTTTCCACCCAAGTGTGGACGTATTCGCCTTTGATCTCCACCGAAGGTCCGAGGTGCATCGCCAGGTCCACGACACCGGCGGTGTATTGTCGGCGGCCGGCGTCATCCCATGAACTCGACATGCCCGAGATGCCGACTTCCAAATCGTGCTGTGCCTTCCATGGATGGAAAAAGGCGATGCGTCCTCCCCAACCCATTCCGCCGTGCAAGTTGGCGGTATCACCAGCGAGGGTGAGGCCCACGTTGCCTCCGGTGTCGAGTTGGCCGGCGTTGCCCGTGCCGTCCACGGAGCCGGGGCCGTTGACTGCAAACGCCGAATAGGTCACGCTCGATCCCTTGTCTCCGACCGGGATGGCGCCCCGCAGTTGCGCGCCGACGCCGGTGCCAGGGAGAATGTCCCGCACCATCGGGTTGTCGGGAATCTTGTTCAGCCAGCCGGCGGATCGCTCACTATAAGTGCCTAGTGGCAGCAGCATGTTGCCGCCCGTGACAGTCACATAGTCATTGAGCAGATAGTCGATCGTCGCGAAGCTCAGATTGACGGTGGTCGTGTAGCCCGATCCGCCGGGCGCGTTGTTTTGAAGGACGAAATCAAAGCCGGCTTCGAAGAGGATGTTCTCGTTGGCGCGGAACAGAAAGATCGGCGCAAAATCGGCGAACGCGAAGGCACCGTGCTTGTGGGCGATCTTGGCGAACTGAACTTCGGCGTCTCCGACGATGGTGAAGCTGTGAGTGGCCAGCGGGCCACCAAGGTCCGTGGCGGCTGGCGCCTCCAACCCAGTGGAAGGAGGCACGAACTGCTTTGCATCGGGAACTTGCTGAGCCGCCGGCAAGGGCGCTTCATCATGTTTGCTTTGCAGGTCTCGGATCTTCGCCTGGTCTTCCTCATGCACCCCCTCAAGAGTCTGCACCTTTTCGGTCAATTTCTGCACGGCCTCCTTGAGGGCGTTGAAGTCTTCGTCACTCACCGCAGCCGTCGCGGATTGTGGACTGCCGGTTCCGATGATGCAGCTTGCAGCAAGTGCCGGAAGAATTCTGAAATAAACGCGCGCTATGGTTTGCATAAGTATGAAAAATTCACCGCTTAACCTCACTCCCGAATGAAGCGTAACAGACTTCCAGTCAGCGCATCCAATCAAAAAACAGATGCGCGACCCGTGGCGAACTGGCGGCTGGCCGGAGCGGTTGGGTGAGCACCAACTAGGTCGAGCGGATCATCCCATCGGCGTCGTAAAACATCGAGCGACGATCGGGTCGAGGATTCCAACGGCGATTGACGGGGATTCTTCGTGAGGGCAGCTTCGGAAGCATGAAGACGACGATTGATATTCCCGAAAAGGAGCTGCGCGATGCCATGCGCTTCACCAAGGCGAAGACCAAGCGCGAGGCGATCGTGAAGGTGCTCGAAGACTTTAATCGGCAGCGACGAATGGCCGAGCTGGTGAAATACAGCGGCACCTGCAAGGACATGATGAGCTTTCATGAACTGATGGAACTGCGCGAGCGCGATCTGCCGAAGTCTGCGCGGCTTTACTCGAAGTGAAGCTCGTCGATACGTCGTCGTGGATCGAGCAGTTGCGCCCGCGCGGAAATGCGGAGGTGCGTCAGCGTGTGGATGCGCTGCTGCGCGGCGGGCAGGCGAGCTGGTGCGCACCGGTGCGGCTGGAACTTTGGATGGGCGTCCGGGGCGATCACGAGAAGACGGTGCCGCGCCGTTACGAGCAGGTGCTTCCCGATCTCGAAATCACGGGCCAAATCTGGGAGGAAGCGTGCGACCTCGCACGCCGGGCGCGGGCGGCGGCGCTCACTTGTCCGTCGCCGGACGTGCTCATCGCCGCATGCGCCCGCCACTACGACATGGAAATCGATGCGGTGGACGGCCACTTCGCAAAACTCATGGCGTTGTGAACCGCCTGCCTGATAGCGGTTCTTAAGGAGCCGTCCGAGTAGGAGGTCGCCAGTCATGCGCCCGGCGCTTGGAAACAGGAGGGGGGGCTTTTCGGTCAGCGAATCCGTGATGATGAACGGGATGACGGCCATTCCTTCACCGTTGTAATGCGCCCGAAAGGCTGGCGCCACCGAAGCGGAGCACTGTGATGAGCAATCTCACAAACACCTTGTCCCACCTGCATTTCCTAAACTCATGAAACCGCTCCACCGCTCCATCGCCTTTACCGCGCTCGGCCTCGCGCTCCTCACCACCGCGCCGCTGTGGGCGCTGCGTCCTTCGCTGCGGCTCGATGCCCCCACGCCGGACGGACAGGTCACGCAGCTCACCGCGCAGCTTCTCGAACAAGGCCAGTTCGCGCGTCGGCGGCTCGACGATTCGATGGCCGCGAAGTTCCTCGACCGCTACATCGACTCGCTCGATCCCTCGCATGAGATCATTTTGCAAAGCGATGCCGCTGAGTTTACTCGCTTCGTCCCGCAGCTTGCCGAGGCCACTCGCGACGCGGGCGACACGCATCCGGCGCGAGTGATTTTCGGCCGCTATCTCCAGCGGCTCGATGAGCGCGCGGCGTTCGTGACGAAGGCGCTGGCGGAGGAGAAATTCGACTTCACCGGGCACGACCGCTATTCCTTCGATCGTGAAAATGCGTCGCGGCCGCGCGATATTGCGGAGGCGCACGAGCTGTGGCGGCAGCGGTTGCGCGCGGATATTTTGCAAGAAAAATTGGCCGTCAAGAAACCCGATCAGTTCGCGCAGACCCTGACCCGGCGCTACGAACGGCAGGTGCAGACAATGCAGAAACTCAGCGCCGGCGCGGTGCTGGAGATTTACCTCGAAGCGCTCGCGCACGTCTATGATCCGCACTCGGACTACATGGGGCGCGAGCAACTGGAGAGCTTCAACATCGCCATGAATCTCTCGCTCGCGGGCATCG
>NZ_JBDUCX010000171.1:0-14710 GCF_040003245.1 Chthoniobacter sp. | reverse complement strand
CCAAGGCGATGGCCTACGGGGAGTTCAAATACGGCGCGGCGAAGAACTGCCGGCATGTGCTGTGCATCACGCTCGGGACGGGGGTGGGCGGGGCGCTGATCCTGGATGGGCGGCTGTATCGCGGGGCGCAGCTCGCGGCGGGGGAGATCGGGCATGCGAGCATCGATTACCGGGGGACGCCGGGGCTTTACAACAACCCGGGCGACCTGGAGGTCTTCGTGGGCAACCACCGCATCGCGGCGCGGGCGGCGCAGCTTTACAAGGTGGCCGGGCGCGATGTGCCGGTGGAGGAGTGCACGCCCTTCGACCTGCAAAAGGCGGCCGAGGCCGGCGACAAGATCGCGAAGCAGATGTGGGAGAATGTGGGCCTGGAGCTGGGCTGCGCGCTGGTCAATACGATCTGGCTGCTCAATCCCGATGCGATCGTCATCGGCGGCGGCGTGGCGAAGGCGGGTGAGCTGCTGTTCGATCCCATCCGGCGGACGATCCGGGAGCGCACCCTGCCCCTCTTCCACGAAAACCTGCGCATCGTCCCCGCGGCGCTCGGAAATGAAGCGGGGATCATCGGCAACGCGACCCTGGCGCTGGAGGCGGCGGGGTAGGTTCGATTGGCCCCATTGGCCCTGTTGGCCCTGTTGGCCCTGTTGGCCCTGTTGGCCCTGTTGGCCCCATTGGCTGGGTTGGCTGGGTTGGCTGGGTGGGCTCCATTGGCTCTGTTGGCTCCATTGCCGAAAATCCCCATTTAATCGCAAAAAAAGCGCATTTTATTTTGAACGACCTCTCACAACGTCTGTCGAATCGTGCAAGTTTAGGGGATTTCCGGGTCGTGCATGTGCTTTTCGATTTAGCTGTGAATCGTTTCCTTGGCATGCACGGCCCGGATTCTTTTTTTAGCCCTCTCTCGTTTGATCCCTGACCCGGCTCCCAGTTCCCGCCCCGCCTCTCCCAGTTCCGGCCTTTTCGGCCTCCGAGGCTTTTTGATCGACGCACCCGAATACGGCAAGCTGCGCTCGTGGAGCGATGGCGGGTTGGTCATCGACGACGGCCAGATCATCGAGATCGGCGACTACGAAACGCTCGCCCGCAAGCCGCGCGCCCAACCCGTGCGCTGGCTGCAGTCGAAGCGCGTCGCCATCTTCCCCGGGCTCATTGACCTGCACGCCCACCTGCCGCAGTACCCGGCGGTGGCGCGCGGCACGAGCGAGCTGCTCCCCTGGTTGCGCACGCAGATCTTTCCCCTGGAGCGCGAGTTCACCGGTCCCAAGGGCAAGCGCGAAGCCGCGGCCTTTTTCCCCGAGCTGGCCCGCCACGGCACGACCACCGCGATGCTTTACACCGCCATCTACGAAGACAGCACCGAGGCGGCCTTTCACGCGGCGGCCAAAAGCGGCCTGCGCATCATCATGGGCAAGATGATGATGGACGTGGGCAGCTACGGAAATCTCCAGCCGACGAAGGTCGTGTCCATCTCGCTCCACGAAAGCGAGCGCCTGTGCAAGGCGTGGCACGGCGCGGCGAATGGCCTCATCGAATACGCCTTCAGCCCGCGCTTCGCCGTGGCCTGCAGCGAGAAGCTCATGCGCGGCGCCGCGGAGCTGGCCACGCAACACGGCGCCTATCTCCAGACGCATCTCGCGGAGAACCGCGAGGAGATCGAGAAGGTGCGCAACCAGTTCACCTGGGCGCAGGATTACACCGAGGTCTACGAGAAATGCGGAATGCTCGGCCCGCGCACGGTGCTCGGCCATTGCATCCATCTCAGCGACCGCGAACGCGCCGCTCTCGCCTCGGCGGGTGCCAGCGTCGCCCACTGCCCGAGCGCCAATCTCTTCCTCCGCAGCGGCATCCTCCCCTTGGAAAAGATCCGCGCCGCCGGCTTGCGCGTGGGCCTCGGCAGCGATGTCGCCGCCGGGCCGGAGCTGAATCTCTGGCAGGTCATGCGCTCGGCCATCGAGTCGCAAAAGGCGCGTTCCTTTTACGAGCCGGACACGCCGATTCCCTCGCCCGCCGCCGCGCTGCACCTGGCCACCCAGGGCGCTGCGGAGGCCCTCGGCAAGGGCGCCACGATCGGCAGCTTCGAGATCGGCAAGGAAGCCGACCTCACGATCATGGATTTCGGCGCGCTGCTCCCCTATCGGCAGAATGCCAAAAACGCCGCCGATCTCACGGCCGAAGACGTCGCCAGCCTGTGCATCTACCGCGGAGGTCCGCACGCCGTGCTCGAGACCTTCGTCCGCGGACGCAGCGTCTATCGCGCGCCGGAGCCGGAGTTGTTCTAGGAGGCGGACGACTACGGCATTGCCGCAGACCACAGGCGGCATTTAGGGTCGCAGTCGTGCCTGAACAGCCGCCACTTCACGTTTTGCCCGTCGCCGCTCGCACGACGCACGATCCGATCGCCATCGCACTCGCCGAGGACATCGGTCGCGGCGATCTCACGTCGCGCTATTTCGTGGGCCTCGAACGCCGGACCGCCCGCCTGTTTACGAAGGAACCCGCCGTGGTCGCCGGCGTCGAGGTCGCCGCCGAGGTCTTCAAGCGCGTCGACCCGCAGGCCGAGATCGCGATCCTGCGCGCTTCCGGCAGCCACTTGGAAAAAGGGCAGACGGTGCTCGAAGTCACCGGCTCCGTGCGTTCGATCCTCACCGCCGAACGCGTCGCCCTGAATTTCCTCCAGCGTCTTTCCGGCGTGGCGACCCTCACGCGCCGTTATGTCGACGCCGTCGCCGGCACCAAGGTCCGCATCCTCGACACCCGCAAAACCACGCCCGGCCTGCGCGCCTTGGAAAAGGCCGCGGTCGTCGCTGGAGGCGGGCACAATCACCGCTTCGGTTTATTCGACATGGTGCTCGTCAAAGATAACCACCTCGCCGCCGAGACGGAGTTGCGGCATCTGCAAGAGGCGATCCGCAAATGCCGTGCGGAGAATCCCGGCCTGCGCATCGAGCTCGAGGCCGACACGCTCGACCAGGTGCGGCGCTTTCTGACGTTGATGGGGGTCGACGTCATCCTGCTCGATAACATGCGCCCCGCCGAGCTCGTCGAGGCGGTGCGGTTTGCGGGCGGACGCGTGCAGTTGGAAGCCAGCGGCGGGGTCTCCCTCGAGACCGTCGCCGAGATCGCCGCGACCGGCGTCGATTTCATCTCCGTGGGCGCGCTCACTCATTCGCCGCGCGCCATTGATTTCTCGCTGGAACTCACATGAGCGGTCTCGACGCGCGCATCCTGGCCATCTTGCACGCGTCGCAGGTGCATCTCTTCGCCACCGACCTCGCGGGCCAGCTCGGCGCGCCACTCGCCAACATCGAGGCCCGGCTGACGGAACTGCGCAACGCGGGCTTTGAGATCGAGGAGCGCCCCGGTCTCGGCTTCCGGTTGCTGCGCTCGCCCGATCGTCTCATTGCCGACGATCTGCACGCGCGCCTCGGGCCCTGCGCGCTGGCGCGCGAAATCGTCGTCTTCGCCGAGACCGCCTCGACCAATGACTCCGCCACGCAACGCGGGCGCCAGGGCTCTGCGGGCGGGCTGGTCATCTTCGCGGAGCGGCAGACCGCCGGCCGCGGGCGCTTCGGCCGCGCCTGGGCATCGGCCCCCTACCGGGGTCTCTGGTTTTCCCTGCTGCTGCGCCCGGAGTTCCCGACCAACGCCTGGCCGCGCCTCACGACCTGGGCCGCCGTCTCGCTCGCCGCCACGATCGAAAGCTCCCTCGGCCTGGCGGTATCCATCAAGTGGCCGAACGACATCTTCCTTTCCGGCAAAAAGATCGCCGGCATCCTCGCCGAAAGCGGCACCGACGTGAACGGCCAGCCCTTCGCCGTGGTGGGGATCGGCGTGAACGTGAACCACGCCCCCGGCGATTTTCCTGCGGAACTCGCCGGCAAGGCCGCGTCCCTGAACATGGTCACCGGCCGCACCATCGACCGGCCCACCCTCGCCGCCAATCTGCTGCGCGATCTCGATGCGCGGCTGCCGCAGATCGCCTCGGCCTTTCCCGACATGATCGCCGAAGCCGCCCGCCGCAGCCTGCTGCTCGGACGCTGGGTGCAGGTGCAATCCGGCCACACCATCATGGAAGGCCGGGCGGAGGAACTCGACGCCGATGGCCACCTGGTCCTGCGCGGCTCGAACGGCTCCCTCAATCGCCTGAGCGCCGGCGAGGTGACCGTGATCGCCAACTGAACGGCCGATCGAAATAGGGCATTTTGGGCCTCCAATAGGCGGTTTTCCGCAATGGAGCCAATGGAGCCCACACAGCCAATGGAGCCCACTGGGCCCACCGGACCAAATAGGGGCCGAAAGTTCGCCCCGCCCTACGTATTTCAACGGTTTCCAAAAACATCACCCCCCAAGCACGGCTTCTGCTTTTTCATATCTGGCCCTCATGCAGATCGAACACTCGGAATTTCAGGACCAGCTCGTGCGCGGGTTGGCGCACCGGATGAACAACATCCTCACCCTCTTTCATGGGTACCTCGGACTGCTGATGGAAAACCAAAAGCTCGACCGCGACACCCGCGAAGGCCTCGCCAAAATCAAGGAAGGCGCGCGCGCCGCTTCCGAGCTCATGGACCGCACCCACTCGCTCGTCCGCCCGCCGGCCGTCGTCTGGCGCGAGATCAAGCTCCACGATTTCATCCACATGCTCAAGCCGTCCTTCGACGCCTTGTGCGGACCCCACACCAAGCTGCGCCTGGAATGCCCGGATGACTTGCCCGCCATTTGGGGCGACGCGACCCGGGTGAAATCCGCCATTTTCGAAGTCGTCCGCAACGCCATCGAGGCCACCTTTACCGGCGGCGATGTGAAGATCGTCGTCAGCTCCGCGCACAAGCCCCCCGGCACCCCCGCCAAGCAGGCCCTCCAGTGGGTCTCCATCACCGTGACCGACGAAGGCCCCGGCATCCCGGTGGAAATGCGGGAGCGCATCTTTCAGCCGTTCTTCTCGACCAAGAAAAAGCAAAACGCCACCGGCCTCGGCCTCACCGTCGCCACCGGCTTCGTCCAGCAGATGGGCGGCATCCTCCGTTTCGAGAGCGTGCCGGGCAAAACCGCTTTCCAGATGCTGCTCCCCTCCCGCTCGGAGAACTCGTAGACTCGTAGAAGCGTGGACTCGTAGGAAAGCGCGGACGCAGAACTCCGGGGAGCGCACTCGTCCCGAGTGCTGGTTTCGGCGTCCCGCCGAAACGAACTTCCGCCTCCGACGCCACAGCCATAACGCGCGTTGGTCTTTCATAGCCCCGCCCGGGGGGAAGTCCGCAAAGGCGGGGACGCCTTCGCCAACACTCGGGACGAATGTGCTCCCCGGATTTTTACTGCCACGCCCGGCAGGGATCCGACACCGTAAATGCCACGAATTGGCATTACGAAGTCCGGAGCATATCTTACACGGAGGCGCCGGCCCCGGAAAAAATGGACCTTTACCAGCCTTGACTCGCCTTGACCGGCTTTGACCAGGCTAATTTTACCCTGAGCCGGCAATAGGCCAATCAAGGCCGTTGGCAGCCCGATCCGCAGGCAAACGGGATGTCTTAATGCATTTCATTTGCATCAAGCTACTTGCCGCTTTGGATGTATCAAAGAACCTCTCCCCTCCCCTCCGGAATACCCCGAAGCCGGCGTTTCACTCCATCCCATTTCAAGCCTCGATAGTCGCATGACATTCCCGAAAAGTCAAGCACAAAATGATAGGCAGGGCGGGCGGCGAGGCGCCCCCCTCCCCATGAGAAAGCCATTCTCGTAGACGACGGTGGCGTTGGCACGGCGAACTTCGACAATCGCAGCTTCCGGCTGAACTTCGAGATCACCCTGCTCTTCGCCGAACCGTCCGCCCTGCGGCAGATGGAAGCGATGTTTGCCGACGACTTCACCCGCAGCACGCGCACGATAGCGACGGATTTCACCGCCCGCCCGTGGTGGTTTCGTTTCGCCGCCCGCTCGTCACGCCTGATGGCGCCGGTGCAGTAAGTTCGCCGCCTTCTCGGACGCGCGCGCCTCAGGGTTTTGATCTGCCGCGCGCCTGATCACCTACCCCCGACCTCGAAGCAAAATCGCTTCGAGCAACATCTGGCTGTTCTTCCCCCGCCACTCGACCGCCACGTCCTCGGGGTTGAGGTAGCGGAAGCCCAATTGCTGGAGCGCAATTGAATCGCCGGAATCTGGTTGATGCGATCTTCGAGAAAGGGGTGCGGACACCGCAATGACGATTTAATCGATCAATCGCCTGGTTGAACCACGGAAGAGCATGCTTGGAAGCTCACGGTGCGGGACCGACATGTCATGGTAGCTTCTGCTCTCACGATAAACCTCCAAAATCCACCGCTCACAATTTTGGATCCATTCATTCCACAAGCCAGGCAGAACGTCCTGGGCGATTCCATTCTCTGCAAACATGTCTCCGATGAATTTAGACGCGTCGTAGAACAAGCCCTCCGCGCCATCTGGGCATCATCGTCGCGACGACGGATGAATAAGGGCGGGTTCAGCTCACGCAGCTCCCCATCTTCGTTTCGTGCGGCTTTTGTTGCAGACACAAAGTCCACCGTGTTGATGAAGAGATAGTAAGCAATGATCGCGGCGAGGGTATCTTCCTCGCTACCAAATAGTTTCCAAAGCCAATTCCATTGGCGAACGGCCATTTGAAGAAAAGTCCACCCCAGCGTGCATGTGTGTTCAAGGGAGTCGGGCCAACCGATGAATTGGCGGCTCCGGAACAGGGGGTGCGCATCTCTCCCGGATTGCTGTTCGGCAATCGGCGTGACGGCAAGATTGTATGCGATTTCCGGACGATGCCGGCTCAGCGCGAGAGCCCCGAGCAAGGCTTGATAAGCGAACAGGACGAGATCGGGAAGCATAACCCAAAAGGTGTTACCGCCTCGCTCCCATCCCTTCGGTTTCCTGAGCGTGTCCAATAGGCTCAATTGATTGTGGAACCGTTCGTCTTTCGAATCGAAGACCCCAAAAGCCGCCGCAAAGAGACCACCGTGCGTTGCCACCGCGGGGAGAAAGTACCCCGGGAGATCTTTTTTAAGAGTGGGAAAGCTGCTCTGATTGTTCTCTTTCCACAAGAGGATGGCTCGGGCGGCATCGCTTCGCTGCTTTTGGATTAATTCCCGCCACTTGGCGAAATCACCGGCGTTCGCGAACGCTAGGGCGCGTTCGTAGATGGCGAATGGTTCGGCTTCCGTGATTTCATCCGTAGCAACAGAGTCCTGTTGTAGAGTTGGGGCAGCAGCGGTAAAAGGATTCCTCCCGAGCGGAGGTTTCTCAAACCGCGGAGCGTCCTGGATGTTACGCGCCAGTTCTTCTAGCTTTTCCGTAAAAAGCGCATCCTTGCTGAAATCGACAAAGTATCTCGTTGAGACGCACGCCGGAAGCGTTCCTTTTTCGCCAGACTGCCGGATGAGCGGAATGAATTTGCGCGTCCCCAAGTCCTGTACGAGTTCACTGGTAACGACCATCGCTTCGTATCCGGCTCCGCCTTTTCCGTCATCCACCTTCCGGACGTACTGCTCGGTGCAAATCATGATCACCCGGCCCGCTCGACGCACAGATTGCTCCATGAATTTCGGGACTTCGTCACCAGGACCGATCTCCCATTGGTCGAGGATTACATTGATCCCCACCCCGAGAAGCGCCGTTGCCAACTCGCGAACCCACGTTTTGTGGTCCTCGGAATCGTGCGAATAGGAAATGAAAACAAGAGGCTGCGTCTTGGTGTTTTCTTTTTTGGTGTCCTCTCTCATCTGTCTTACCTCCGGTTTAGGCAACGCGTGTTGACTGGCAAGCTACGAGTGAAGATATCCGCCGGATGGTGCCCTAATTTGCGCTCGTGCCCAAGCTCCTGCTTGGGCACGCACTTGTCTGCGAAGCTCCAGCTTTGTCGACCGAGCGGCCCTCGGGGCCTGTTGCCCGGCAACGATCTCTGGTAGACACTGCCCTCAGAGTGAACGTCACAGCAACTGATACGAACCTTACCCCTCACTCGAAGTTTCTCATGGAAATCAAAAGAAGTGGCTCCCAACCTTCCGCGAAGGGCCCGGCCGATTGGTTTACCGGTACCGTGCGTATCGATCCGCTGTTCCCCGCCACGGAGCCGGCCCGGGCGGCAGGCAACGCGGTAACGTTCGAGCCCGGCGCCCGCACCGCCTGGCACACGCATCCGCTGGGGCAGACGCTGATCGTGACGGCGGGCTGTGGCCGGGTGCAACGCTGGGGAGGGCCGATCGAGGAAATCCGGCCGGGCGACGTGATTTGGTTCCCGCCGGGCGAGAAGCATTGGCACGGCGCCGCGCCCACGACCGCGATGACGCACATCGCCATTCAGGAACAGCTCAACGGGAAGCCCGTGGAGTGGATGGAGAAAGTGACCGACGAGCAGTACCTAGGCTGAACCCGCGATGTGCCGCATTTGGACGCCGGAGGCGTTGCGGAGATTAACCGGTCGGCGTCAGCCACCGGAATAGAATCCGAAACGGATACGCCCCAACGGGGCGGCAGAAATCCACTGCCCTCTCCGGGGCAGATGCGCGTGACAATCGTTACCGGTGGCTGACGCCGACCGGCTAATCTCCATTACGCCTCCGGCGTCCAGAACCGCTTCAGTTCCGGCAACGCTTCACCTCGAAAACACATCGCGAAAGAAGCCGCGCAGGCTCATCTTTTTCTGCTCATTTTCGCAATCGCTTCGGCATGCACTTTAGCCTGCGCTTTAATTTGAACCTTCGCTGAAATACTTTGTTTTTCGTCTATCAAATCCGGATAGCTCACCGGGAGGGTATTTAGCAAAGGTAGGGACTCTTCTTCCATTCCCAGATTGGCCAGACAGATCGCTGCCGTGAAAACAGAATAGTCCGCTTTAACGTGGCGGGGTGCCCTGTTTAGGAAATCGGACAGTAGCTGAAGGCACTCCACATCGCGCCCGGCCTCGTATTCGCAAATGGCCTTGAAGAACAGCAGTTCCGGGTCGTGTTTCTCCAAATCTGGGATACATCCGAGCAGATGCTCTGCTTCGTCGTATTGTTCAGACGCAATCAGTTCGTAGATGTTATCTATGATAACTTTGAGCGAGTCGGGATCGGACGGCATATTTCAATTGTGTTGTCGCGTCACATCAACTGGTATGCGTCCACGTCCACCGTCACGAAGACGTCTTCGGGAAAAGTGAGTTTGTCGATAACCGCGCGGAGGTGGCGGCTCAGGCGGAGGATGGAGCGGGTGCGGAGCATGAGATGATAGCGATAACTGCCGTGGGATTTTTCCAGCGGGGCGGGCGCGGGTTCGCTAAGGGTGACGCCGGGGGGAAGTTCTTCCTTCAGGCGGCGGTGCAATGTTTCGGCGGAAAAGCTGGCGCGCTGCTGGTGCGTGGAGCGGATGATGATGAGCACCATGTGGGTGAAGGGCGGGTATTCCCATTGGCGGCGGAACTCGATCTCCTGTTCCCAAAAGCCGTCGAAATCGTGATGGCGCGCGTGCTGGATGGAGGGGCTGAACGGGGTGAAGGATTGCACGAAGACCTCGCCTTCGACGTCGCCGCGGCCGGCGCGGCCGGCGACCTGGGTGAGCAATTGGAAGGTGCGTTCGCCGGCGCGGAAGTCGGGCAGGTGCAGGCCGAGGTCGGCGTTGATGATGCCGACGAGGGTGACGTTGGGGAAGTGCAGGCCCTTGGCAATCATTTGCGTGCCGACGAGGATATCGATCTTGCCGACGCGAAAGGCGGTGAGCGTTTCGCGGAAGGCGTCGCGCCGCTGCATGACATCGGCGTCCATGCGCTTGACTACGGCCTTGGGGAAGAGGCGGCTGACGGCGTCCTCCACTTTTTCCGTGCCGGTGCCGGTGTACTTGATGCCGGGGTCGCGGCACTCGGGGCACTTGGCCGGGGCGACGGCCTGGTAGCCGCAGATGTGGCAGACGGTGCGGGCGGCAGCGCGGTGAAAGGTGAGGGCGACGGAACAATTCGGGCACTCGCAGACGTGGCCGCACTTTTCACAAATCAACGACGTGGAGAAGCCGCGCCGGTTGAGGAAGAGGATGGTCTGCTCGCGTTTGGTGATGCGGTCGTTGATCGCGGTGATGAGCTTTTCCGAAAGGATCGCGCCGTGTTTCTTCGATTCCATGCGCAGGTCGACCACGCGGATGAAGGGCATCTTCTTGTCATCGACGCGGGCGACCATGCGCAGCAACTCGTACTTGCCGGTCTGCGCATTGTGAAAGCTCTCGAGCGACGGCGTGGCGCTGCCGAGGACGATGGCGCACTTCTCCATGCTGGCGCGGAGGACGGCGACATCGCGGCCGTGGTAGCGCGGCGTTTCCTCCTGCTTGTAGGTGTTCTCGTGTTCTTCATCGACCACGATGAGGCCGAGATTCGCGCACGGGGCGAAGATCGCACTGCGCGCGCCGATGACGATGCGCGCCCGGCCGTCGCGGATCTTGTGCCACTCGTCGTGCCGCTCGCCTTCGCTGAGATGCGAGTGCAGCACCGCGACCTCGTGCCGCGTGGTCGCGAAGCGCGACTTGAAACGCTCGACCGTTTGCGGCGTGAGTGAAATTTCCGGCACGAGCATGATGGCCGACTGGCCGCGTTCGAGGACGAGGTGGATGCCCTGGAGATAGATCTCGGTCTTGCCGCTGCCGGTGACGCCGTGCAGCAGGATCGGCTTGGGGGCTTCACCGGGTGTGTGATCGATCGCGCGGCGCAATTGCTCGAAGACGGCCAGTTGTTCCGGATTCATGGCCAGCGGGGCGGCGTGGACGAAAGATTCGTCGCCGAATGGGTCGCGTTCGACGCGTGAGGCCTCGGTCACGATGAGCCCTTTCTTCACCAGCGCCTGGACCACGGCGTGCGAGGCGTCGCACTTCTCGGCGAGGTCGGTGACGGAAACGGGTTGGGCAGCCTCGATGAGATGGTCGAGCACGCCGGCCTGCAACGGCGCCTTCTTGCGGATCTTCTCGATCTCGTCTTCGTCCACTTCGCGAGCGAGGCGTGCGAAGAGCCGCGTCTGGTGCCCTACTTCGGCTTTGCGGATCACATTCGGCAGCACCGCCTTCATCGCCGCTTCCAGCGAGCAGCAGTAGTAATCCGCCATCCAGGTGCCGAGCTTGAGCAGCAGCGGGCTGAGAATCGGCTCGGCGCTCACCACCTCGGACATGAGCTTCACGCCGGGGACATCCGTCTCGTCGAGCAGCTCGATGACGGTGGCCAGGGCCGTGCGAGTGCGCACGGGCACCCGGACGCGCGCGCCGGGCTGGAGCACAGCCGCGACCGCCTCGGGAAGCTCATAATCAAAAGCCTTCCCGGCGGAATCGTCGACCAGCACGCGCGCATATCTCGGCATGCGTGGAAGATGCGATGAGGCGGTTTTTTGTCGAAGTTTTTTGTCCCGCTGTTTGACTACGCGCACCTCATGGCCCGTTTTCTCCGACGCCTCGTCCTTGCCGTCATCCTCGCTGCCCTCGTCGCGGTAGGCGTGGTCTTGGGCACGGCGCCCGACCCGACCTACCGGTTGCAGTCCTGGCTGGCCGGTTCGCGCTACACGCGCTACGACGCACTGATCGGCGATCTGGCGCGCAAACGCGGCGTCGACCCGCTCCTCATCAAGGCCATCGCGTGGCGGGAAAGCGCCTTCCAGACGGAGAAGGTGGGCACGAGCGGCGAGCGTGGGCTGATGCAGGTGGGCGAAGCCGCGGCGCGCGACTGGGCGCAAGCGATGAAGATCGAGACCTTCGCCCCGACCGATCTCTTCGATCCCAAGACGAACGTCGACGCGGGCTCGTGGTATTTCAAAAAGGCGCTCGATCGCTGGAAGCAAAAGGCCGATCCCATCCCCTTCGCCCTGGCCGAATACAACGCCGGCCACGGCCGCGTGGAACGCTGGATCACCGATTCCGGCCGCGGCGATGAGACCACCGCCGCCGACTTGCTGGCGGCCATCGATTTCCCGAGCACGCGCAAATACATCGAGGACATCACCGCGCGCTACCGCTTCTACCAAGGCCATCCGGGCTACTAGGGAGCCCACGTTCCCAAGCAAGGAATGGCCTCGCCTCGGAAGCCGTCGACGAGTAGACTATTGCGATGCGTCCGATCCCCCTTTCCGCAATAGCCGGGGTGACCCTTGTTTTCGCGGGTCGGCTTTTCGCGCAAAATCCGGCGGTGCCCAGCGCCGCGGATTTCGAGAAGAGCGCGCGGAAGTTGCGCGAGGCGGCGCTGCTCTCCATCGAACCGCTGGTCACCGTGCCAACGGTTCCATCGGCGCCCAGGGTTTCCAGCAAGTATCCGTGGAAGACTGGGATCGTGACGACGGTCTTTTGGATCGGCAGCGCCGGGAAGGGAGAAGCGGGCAGCGGGGCGAGTGCGTGGGATCCGAAGTGGGAGACGAGCTACGGCGGATTCGACAATCCCAAGCCGGAGAAGCGCCAGCATTTCATTCCCGCGGCGTTTATCCCGCGCCTGAATCCATTCTACATCGCTCTCCCCTACAATGATGTCGCCAAGGACCAGACGAAGGCGGAAGCGAGGGTGGTGATCCCTTGGTTCAAGGAAGTTTTTGTGGAGGAAGGTAAATCGGTGTGCCGCGACCGGTGGCTGGCGATTCGCAATGCCGGGGGCAAAGTGTGCTACGCGCAATGGAGCGATTGCGGGCCGTACGGCAGCGATCATTGGCAATATGTCTTCGGCAACGAGAAGCCGAAACCGAATGCCAATGGCGGTGCCGGCCTGAACGTCTCCCCAGCGGTGCGGGAATACCTCGGTCTCATCACTACCGATGTGACCGACTGGAAATTCGTGGAGGCGCAAGATGTGCCCAACGGACCTTGGGCGCTCTACGGGACCAACAATCCCCTTCTCCATCCAGGACCGCGACGTTTCGACCAGGAGGCCAAAGCCACTCCGTCACCACCGTCCCCTTCTCCACGGTAGAAAACATGACGCGTTCGCTCCAAAATTTCCTCGGCGTGTGCCTGGCTGCCGCCGCACCCGGCGTCCAACGACTGCTCGCCAGCTTCACCATCAAGCCGGCGCCGTGACGGGCGAAAGTGAGAGGTTGACAGCGCTCAGATTCGACGGAAAGTAATTCCAGCTCCAACGAATCCCGGCACCTACCCGGCAAAAATCGTTGGAGCCTTTTTATCGGCCGATGGAGCCGCTTAGGAAGCGACGTTACCCTTCGGTCCGTCCTTCACCGGGCGCTGTTTCTGGAACTTTCGGGTCAGTTCCTCCACTTGCTTCGGCGTGAGTCCCATCTTCTCGGCCTGCGTCCCGAGACATTCGTCGCACAAGCCATGCGTCAAGCGCAGGTCGGTGTGTTTCGCGACATAAGCGCTGAATTCGCTCCAGTAGTTTTCCTCGTCGCGCACCCGGCGGCAGCAGGCGCACATCGGCAGCAGGCCGGTCAATTGCTTCACCTCGGCCAGCGCCTCGGTGAGTTTGCGATTCGATTCGAGGAGCGATGCGTTGCTGTCCCAGAGCTGATGCTCGCTTTCCCGCAGCGCCCGCGTCGCTTCTTCGCGCTTGCGCTGGTTCCAATAGGCGCGGGAGTGATAGCGCAAACGCGCCAGCAGTTCGATCCGGTCCACGGTCTTCACGATGTAGTCATTCGCCCCGAGACTGAAGGCGATGCTTTTGGTCCGTGCGTCTTCCTGGCCGGAAAAGACGACAACGGGAGTCTCCTTGGTCGCGGGATTCGCGCGGAAGCGGCTGATCATGGTGAGGCCGTGGTCCCCGGGCATCGAAAGATCCTGCATGATCACCGTGGGCTGGATTTGATTGGCCTGCGCGAGTGCTTCGTCCACGCGCTGGCAGTAGTGAAACTCCAGGTCTTCTTCCGCCTCGAGCAGACCACGAAATAACTCCGCCTCGATCAACTCATCATCAACCAGTAGAATGACGACCCCATCGTCCCGATCCCGGATAAAATCGACGCGCGAACGCACATTCATGTGCCCGCAGTATCATGCCATTCTGGTGCGTGACAAGTGCCGGCTCGCAGCGCCGTCTCTGAACTGCACACCAGTAGCAGGAAGGTTATACATAGTTATACGTATAACTTTAAACATTGTAGTGCACTCCGCTGCCCACCAGTCACCGGGGTATCTCCCTTTTCTCCGCCACCGGGCAAACTGGCTAGGGCTTAACGCAGGCCCGCACGCATTGGTCGATTTCCTCGATGCTGACGGGCTTCACGAGAACAGGATGGCCGTTCAGGTGGGTGCAAAAACGCCCTTCGTCATCCCGCGGCACCGTCGCCGTCACGAACGCGATGGGGATGTGGTGCAGTTTCGGATGCGCCTCAAAAGATCTGGCCAGGGAGTCTCCGCTGATCTTCGGCATGAAACGATCCAGGAGAATAATGTCGGGCTGGAATTCCGCAGCGGTCTCCAACGCCCGGAGTGGATCGTTTTCAGTCCGAATCTCGTAGTGGCTGGCCGCCAGCTTGAGCAAACGCGTAAACCCACACTCGTCATCCACCGCGAGGATCTTCGTTCGATGAGAGAAAGGCCAGGTCTTCATACAGGCAAATGCAAAACAGCACTGCGCGCTTTGTAGTCGATAGTCTTCACCCTGACAAGCCAAATATCGGCCGGTATTTAACGAAAGCGGTTTCTCGCCGCTTCCCGAAGCGGGCTCGGAATTCTCAAGCAAACGCGGCGTTTCAGGATCTTAGCCCGGATATTTCATCCTTTCTGCAAAAAGTTAGCGAAGTCCCCGCGGTAA
>NZ_JBDUCX010000014.1:0-43453 GCF_040003245.1 Chthoniobacter sp. | reverse complement strand
CCGAAACGGTTCAGGAAAAATCGCTCTTTGGACGCACCGGTGGCGCCGCGACCCTCGCCGTCGGGATGGCGCAAATCTTTGCCGGCGTCTTCGGCAAAGGACTCCTTGGGCTCTGGTATCACTTTGCGCTGATGTTCGAGGCGCTCTTCATCCTCACCACCCTCGACGCCGGCACGCGCGTGGGCCGCTACTTGTTGCAGGATGCCTTCAAGCGCCTCATCCCCGCTTTCGGCGACACCAAGAATTCGAGCGCAGGCGTCATCGCCAGCGCATTCATCGTCGCCGCGTGGGGCTTTTTCCTCATCATGGGCGTGCGCGATCCGGACGGCGGCGTGAAAGCGCTCTGGCCCATCTTCGGCATCGCCAATCAACTCCTCGCCAGCATCGCCCTTTGCCTGGCTACCACAGTTCTCCTCAAGATGTCGCTGCAACGCGGCAAGTCGCCTGCGCTCGCCTTCGTCACGCTCCTGCCGCTGGCCTGGCTGCTCACCGTGACGATCAGCGCGAGTGTCATCAAAGTCTGGGACAAGAATCCGAAGATCGGCTTCCTCGCCGCCGCGCACGCGGCTGAGGCCAAATTACCGGCGGCGGAACAGGCACTCGCGCAAGCGATGGAAGCGGCCCCGGCGGGAACTGACGACCCCGTTCGCCTCAGCGCCATCCCCGTGGCGAAAAAGGCGGTGAACTCCGTCCGCACAATGCGTTTCAACGCCATCGTCGACGCGTGGGTCACCGGCCTTTTCCTCGTCCTGGTCAGCGCGATCGTCCTCCTCAGCATCTACGAATGGCTGCGGCTGCTCAACCGCAGCAAGGCCTCGACGCTCAGCGAAACCGAACCCGTCTACCTGCCCGCGAGCGCGCTCTCGGAATCCAGTCCCCTGCCCGCCTTCGGCATCGCCCTGCTTGGCTTCACGCTCCTCAAAGAACTGTCCGGCGAAGCCGCCATCGACCGCGCCGAAGTCTGTGCCTGCACCCAAGCCGAGGCGACAGGCCAGGTGCAACTACAACCGGCCAAATATCGCCGCCAAAACGCCTTCCTCACCGCCACCGAAGATCGCTATCGCGGGGTGAATCGGTGCTGTTAAATACAGTCCTGGCGAACGAGCCGACGAGCTAACGAACGGAACGCCGCGGCGACAGATCGAGGGCCGAAGGCCCGCAAACAAGCCAGCCCAGGGCAGAGCGAGGAACGAGCGCCGCCCTGGGTTTACAACAAAGAATAGGCAAAGCCCTGAAGGGGCGTAACAATCTCAACCGGCTATCCCGCAATCCCTTGCTCGCATCGCCCTCCACATTGTCTTCAGCACGAAGAATCGCGCTTTCTTTCTCAAGGATCTCGAACTTCGCTCGCGACTCCACGCCTACGTCGCCGGCATTCTGCAAAGTATCAATTGCGAGCCTATCCTCATCAATGGCGTCGAAGATCACGTTCACATCCTCTGCAATTTCCCGCGCACCATCACCGTCGCAGCACTGATGGAAGAAGTGAAGAAAAGCTCCTCGAAATGGATGAAGGAACAAGGGCCCGCGCACCGGGATTTCTTTTGGCAGCAAGGCTACGGTGCGTTTTCTGTAAGCCAATCCAACGTCGAGCAAGTTCGCGCTTATGTGGCAACGCAGGCGGAACATCATCGCAATGTTTCGTTTCAAGACGAGTTCCGCGCGCTAATGCCGCAAGCACGGGATCGAGATGGATGAACATTACGTCTGGGATTGAAGCGGATGTCGCTTCGGTGACGATTGTGCCGCCCCTTCAGGGCTAAATCGTCGTTGACTGGCAAACCCAGGGCGACGCTCGTTCCTCGCTTTGCCCTGGGCTGGCTTGTGGCAGGCCTTTGGCCTGAAACCGAGGCGCTACGGGTTGCCGCCTATCGCGGTAACATTGCGAGCCGTCCGGCCTAGCCTGAACCCGGCTTCGCGACCGGCGGCGAAATCGGCGTCGGCAACGCCACCGGCGCGGCCTTGGCCTTGGAGGGAACGATCGCCGGCAAATTCGACACTGGCGTGGCCGTTCCCGGCGGCGTGGCAATCGGACGTCCCAGCCCCGAAGGAAGCGGCGTCGGCGTGGCGACCAATTTACCGGCGGGAGCGGGAGAACTCTGTGCGGCGACAGGCGTCGCCGAAATCGTCGGCGTTCCAGCGGGCGGCACGATCTTGGTAACGGGAGTGGCCTTGCTCGACGAACCCGCTTTCCCCTTGCTCGCGGGAGTCGCCGCCGGCGTTTCCGCAGGCACACCTTGCGAGGCTCCGCCGTGGCGAAAAAGCTGGTTGGCGGTCTTCGCGCCGGCACCCGTCATCTTCTCGACGAGATGCCGTTTCTCCTCGGCTAGCGGCAACATCTGCGCGGCGAAGGTCTTGATCTGCGGGTCCGTCGACTGCGCGGCGCTCTCGTAGGCGGTCTGCGCCTGGCTGCTCGCCGCGATCACTTTGTCCATCGTCGCCTTGTCAAAATTTGAACCCGAGAGCTTTTCCAGTTCCTCGCCCGCCTTCTTGTCCTCCGCCGTTGGCTCGAGCGAGACGCTCCAACCCTTCTGCCCCGCGAGCTTCGCGAGGTGCATGTTCTCCTCGCCTTGCGCCGTCGTCAGGGCTTCGGCCAGTTTCTTGATCTGATCCGAGCTCGCGTTCTTTTTCAGCAGGTCCACGAAGAACGCCTGTTCGCGCCCCGCCTCAACCGCCTTTGTGAAAAAGCCCAGGTCGCGCCCGCTCATTTCGCTGCTGATCAGCTTGTCCCCCGTCGAGGGCGCATCCGGCGGCGTCACCACCAGCATCGGCGAAGTCGGCGGCAGCGTGCTCGGCGTGCCTGTCGGCTTCTTTGACTTTTTGTCCGCGGCGATGCCGGGCAGGGCGAGCACGAGGCTCAGGAAAAGGGCGGCGGGCAGCGGACGTTTCATGGAATATTTATTCGGCAAGTTTGCGGGCTAGAATCTCGCCGACGAGTTGCGGGTTGGCCTTGCCCTGCGAGAGTTTCATCACCTGCCCCTTGATAGAGTTGATCGCCTGCACTTTGCCAGCCTTGTATTCGGCCACTGCCTTGGCGCTGGCCGCGATGGCCTGGTCGCACAGCGCCTCGATGGCGCCCGAATCGCTCACCTGCTCCAGCCCCATCGATGAAATCGCTTCAGCCGCGGTAGAGCCATCCTGAAACATCCAATTCAATACTCGGATGCCTTGAGCCCTATTAATTTTTCCCTCGTCAATTTTGTCGGCCAAACTCGCCATCTCTTGCGGTTTGATTCGGCAGTTCTCAATCGACTGTTCCTCTAGTCTAAGTTTGCTTAGTAGTTCGTTAAGAATCCAATTTGCCACGCTTTTAGGATTGCGAGCGCCCTTCGCTGCCACTTCGAAATACTGCGCCAAAGCCTGCTCGCTCGCCAGCACGCTGGCGTCGTAAGCGGTCACCCCGAAGTCGCGCTCGAAACGCTCGCGCTTCTCGCCCGGCAATTCAGGACGCTTCGTCCGCACTTCCTCCATGAAAGCCCGCGTGTCCACCGGCAACAAATCGGGATCGGGAAAATAGCGATAGTCGTGCGACGATTCCTTGATTCGCATCTGGAAGGTCTGCCCCGCGTCATCGTCCCAGCGGCGCGTGGATTGAATGAGCGTCTCGCCCCGCTGGGCGGCTTCGATCTGCCGCTCGATCTCATAGGCCAGCGCCCGCCGCACGCCGCTGATCGAGTTCATGTTCTTGATCTCGATCTTCACGCCCAGTTCGCTCGTCCCCTCGGGCCGCACGCTCACATTGCAATCGCAACGCAATTGCCCCTTCTCCATGTCCGCATCGCTCACTCCGCCGTAGACGAGGATCTGCTGGAGGCTGGTGAGATAGGCAAATGCTTCTTCCGGCGTATCGATCTCCGGCTCGCTCACGATCTCCATCAGCGGCGTGCCCGCGCGATTGAAATCGATGCCCGTGCTCGACTCGAAATGTTGCGACTTGGCAACGTCCTCCTCGAGATGGATGCGCGTGAGCCGCACCTCCTTGTTCGGCTGTGCGATGCTCTTCTGCGCATCCTTCGGATACGCGAAATCGTGCAGCGGCACCGCACCACCCGCGCAGATCGGCTGGTCGAACTGCGTGATCTGGTAGTTCTTCGGCATGTCCGGATAGAAATAGTTCTTCCGGTCGAATTTGCAGATGTCCGGCACCTTGCACCCCAGCATCAGCCCGGTGAGCGCGCTCATCTTCAGCGCTTCTTCATTCATCACCGGCAACGCGCCCGGATAGCCGAGACACACCGGACAGGTATGCGAATTCGGCGCGGCGCCGTACTCGACGGGGCAAGCGCAGAACATCTTGCTGCGCGTCTTGAGTTGCACATGAACTTCGAGACCGATGGTGGGAATGTAGCGAGGCATCTATAAAAAGGGATGAAGGCGGAAGGATGAAGGATGAAGTGCGTTCTGTCATCCGCGTTTCATCCTATCGATATCGCGGAGAAGAGGAAGGCGGGAGGGTAAGCGAAGTGACCCGCATAGCGCCGCCCCTTCATCCCTCCGCCTTCATCCTTCATCCTTTTCTTCGCTACTGCCCACGCCCGCGCCGATTCTCCGCCGTATCCTGCTCGGGCCGGCGAATCGCGTAATCCAGCGCCTTCTCAAACTCAAACTTCCGCATCAATTCCGCGATCTCCGCGTCGTTCGCCGCCGTGATGATGTGCGGATTGCGGATCAGCGCGAAATAGTTCTGGTTCACGATGTCGCGCGAAATCTGGGCATCGTTTTGCAGCGCCGCAATCTTGGGATGGGCCAGCAATGGCTTTACGCCCGGGTACGAG
Source organism: Chthoniobacter sp. (assembly GCF_040003245.1). Taxonomy (NCBI): domain Bacteria; kingdom Pseudomonadati; phylum Verrucomicrobiota; class Spartobacteria; order Chthoniobacterales; family Chthoniobacteraceae; genus Chthoniobacter; species Chthoniobacter sp. The sequence continues at coordinate 38,678 of NZ_JBDUCX010000014.1, read as the reverse complement.
AGAAAGCGGTCCACGCTCTTGTCGTCGGAAACCATCACGCCCAACTTGCGCAGAATTCCATACAGTGTGCCCGGGATCGGATCCACCTGCTGCACCACCGCACCCGTTGCCCCCTGCTCCAGCGACTCCTTCATGTGCGCCAGTGTGCGAATCATCGCGCTCGGCGGCGTGGGAGAAGGCGACGGCGAAGGTGAAGGTTTGCCGGCGATCAAACGCGGATGTTCGGGCATCGTGAGCTGCGTCTCCGCCACACTGCCCAGCAGGCGGATGGCGAGAACCATGATCCAGACGAGGAAAAGCCCGTAGAGGGCGCCGCAGGCTGAGCCCGAAATCCCATAGCCGAGCCGTGTAAGACCGGCCTTCTGCTGGGCGGTCTTCGTAAACGCGATCACCCCCAGGAGCGTAATGCAGCAGTAGACGACAAACCCGAGTCCCACCGCCCCCAGCACCGCCAGGGCCCGCTCCGGCAAATCGAAAAAGTGATGCAGCAACCGGCCCAAATTCCCGCCACCGAAATAGCCAATAATGTAGGCTGCAGCCAGCGCGAGGATGCTCATGATCTGCCGCACGATCCCCAACCTCCACCCATGCCACGCGGTAAAGGCAATGAAGAGGACAGCCCCCACCAAAAATCCCGCTTGGTAAGAGTCGAGCCGATTCATCACAGCCCCTGAAAAACAGTCCAAACCGATGGGTTGAAGAAACCGGCGGCAAACATGAGTATTATTCCCTATCACAAGGCCAACAGGGAGCAAGGTGAGATCGCGCCCGGCGGCCCCTTACTCTGGATTTTTTGTGATGGCCGCCGAGTCGCACCGCGCGCCCCCCTCTTCCAAAAGCGGCACGAGGGGAGCGCGGATACGATCTCGATAGGCCCCTATTCCTGGTCTCCCGCCCCGCCAGCTTCGACGTTCACCGCGGATTCGGCGAGTTCGGTGAGCTTTTGGTCCGTCGCCCTCTCCTCCTCGAGTGTTTGTTCGAGCAGATCCGCAACCTCGTCGTGACCGAGTTGCCGGGCAAAGGTCCGCGCCGTTCCGTAACCGGCCATCTCGTAGTGTTCCACCCGTTGGGCGGCGCCGATCAAACCCGCATCGCGCACGCTATCTTCGGCGTCTTCGCCGATGAGTTCGGCCCCTTCCTCGATCAGGCCTTCCATGGCCTTGCATTTGTGACCCGTGAGTTTGACGCCGAGCTTCCCGGCGATTTCGTCCAGGCGCTCCACATGGCCTTTGGTCTGCTCGAGGTGCTCTTCAAAGCCGGCTTTCAGGTCGGCGTTGGTCGCCGCCTTCGCCATTTTGGGCAGTGCCTTGACCAGTTGATTCTCCGCGCTATAGAGGTCTTTCAGCTCGTGGTGCAGTAATTCGGCAAGGGTGTTGAGTTTCATATACCGCTCCATCGCGGAAAACGCGCACATCGGTCGCAGTGCCACACCCTGAGCAGAGGGTAGTCACCGCGCCGGGCTCACGGCTTCACCGGTGCAACAGCGAGGACGTGATACGTCCCCGAGGAAATGGCCGAGGCGTGGGCCAGGTTCTTGGGCACATTCGTTTGCCCCTGGTTCTTGAATCCCCACACGAGGACCTGCCCGTCTGCCGTCAACGCTGCACTGTGCCACCCCTGGGCGGCAATCGCTTTCACGTGCGACAAATCGCGCGGCGTCCTGGTCTGCCCGTAGTTGTTGAATCCCCACCCTACCACCGTCCCGTCGGCCTTCAGCGCCAGGTTGTGAAAGTGCCCCGCGGCCACCGCCACCACCTGCCCCAAGTCGCCGGGCACGTCCGTCTGTCCGTGGTCGTTCAATCCCCACGCCACGACAGTGCCGTCGGATTTCAACGCGAGGTTATGGGCAGCGCCCGCACTGATCTGGACGACACCCGCAAGATCGGGAGGCACATTCAACTGACCATACGAGTTGCGCCCCCAAGCCACCACCGTCCCATCCGTCTTCAGCGCGATGCTGCTCCAGCAGTGCGACGCGATCGCCTTCACGTGGTTAAGACCAGCCGGCACTTCGCATTGCTTTTCCTTGTTGTAGCCCCACGCCACCACCGTGCCGTCGCTCTTCAAGGCGAGGCTGTGCTTTTCCCCGGCGGCGATCGCCACCACGCCGCTCAATCCCTCCGGCACTCGCGTCTGCCCATCTTCGTTGCCGCCCCACGCCACCACCGTTCCATCGTACTTGAGCGCCAAGCTGTGGAAAATGCCACCCGCCACGGCAATAACCCCCGTGAGTTTCGGCGGGACGGTCGTCTGCTGCTGGTTGTCCCAGCCCCACGCCACCACCCCGCTCAAGGCCGGTGTGCCCTTGGCCAGCAGGCTAATCACCACTTCCTCGCCATAGGGCTCGCCCACCGGTTGACCCGCCATCCAGTCCCGCCACTCCTCCGCCCGCGCGGCCATGGCCAGCGCGTCATCGGTAAAATCCCGCTCCACCAAGGACGCGATCAGGGCTTTGTGCTTTTCCGTATAGCTCGCAAATAGCGCCTGCACCTTGGGCGCAAGCTCCTTCATTTTCTGGCTGCGCTCGTCGACATATTTGCGGCGCAGCGTTTCCACCGCCGCATCCTCCGAAGGCGTGTTCGCCGCATTCGAGGACAGCGTGTTCAGCGCCTGCGTGGCCGCGAGCGCACCGGCGGCATCGCCCGCCTTGGTGTATTGCTCTTTCTGCAGGAGAAGCGCCTGTCGATAGCTCTCGGCCAACTCCTCCAGCGGACGCCGCAAGTAAGCCTTGTCCGCATCGAAGCGCTCTTGAAACTTCTCCACCATGGCCGCGCCCGTGGCCCGCGGGTCCGTTTCCGCGGCCATGGATCGCCCGGGAAGGAGAAGGGCGACCATCGCCAGCCAACAAGGAACGAGGAGCTTGTTCATAGGGGCGTCTGCGGAGTGATTTAGACTCCACGGCGCATCATCGGGCAAGGCCTATTCTCCACGCCAGCTTGCCGCGCCCGTCTCGTGTTTCTTTACGGCCTGCAACGGAGGCAATAGCGTTGCGATAGCGATGAAACAGCGTCTTCTCAACCGGTGCCAGAATTGCGGGCACGCCTGGTTTCCAAGAGGCTTCGACCTTTCCCGCAAATGCCCGAACTGCGGCAGCGTGGACGTTGACTTTACCGGCCGCATTTATCTCGGAATCCTCGCCGTTATCGCGATAGCCGCGGGTATTTTTTGGGCATCGGACCGCCCGCACAAGACGGCGAAGAACATCGCCACACCGCCTCCCGTGACCCCTTGGAGCTACATGCGCCCGCGACCCAACGGTGCGGCCACGCCGGCCGCGCCCACGGAGCCGTCGCCCCGGATCACCACGGAACTGGAAGGCCGGGCCGCGGCCGTGCGGCTCTATCCGGATCTGGCCGTGGCCTACACCCCGCTGAACATTGAATTCGTCGCCCGCTACCATCGCTATCGACGGGAAAAGCCCGCGTTCTTTCAGGACCCTGCCTGGCCCGTGCTCCTGGTGAAAGAATGCGCGGCGGCGATCGGGGAGCGGGACGGGGCGCCGTGAAAGCACACCACCGCAAGCCTCGCTCTGCGGTCTCCACCTCCCGCCGAGCCGCTTCCCCCTTGCCGTCGGCACCATCACCCGCTTTCTTCGCCGCATGACTTCCCCCCTCCCTCTGGCCCCGGCGAAAACCAGCAGCCAGCGGTGGATCGTCATCGTGCTCGTGGTCCTGCTTTGCGGGGGCGTCATCGCCAGCGGCTACCTGTTCCTCCGTAACCTGCGCGCCCAGCGCGAGGCCGCCGTCCAACACGCGAAAACTCCTCCACCCGCCAATAGCGACGACGCCGTGGCCGCGCGCGCCCTCTCAAATTACCTCGCCCGGATTCGCGCCCAGTTCCGCGACCACGATGCCGACTTCCTGCGCTTGCAGCAGCAAAAGGCGCTCTCCTGGAACATTCACAGTCGCGCCGACATCGAACGCGACCGGAAGATCATCCACGATTTTCTCACCACCAATACCCGGCTCACCGAGACTTTGCGTTATGGCGAAGGCTTCATCCGCGCCGAGTTGAACTCCGCCAAGGTGCCTGCGGCCATTCGTGACTCTGCCGTCGACCTCTATGCGAAATCGCAAGGGCCGCTGCTCCCCTTGCAAATACACGTCCGCCAGTGCGACCAGGTCATCGGCGAAAACGCTCTCGCCGTCCTCGACCTGCTCGATTTCAACTGGGGCGCCTGGGGACGGGACGAAGCCACCGGCCGGTTGGATTTCACGAATACCATCACCCTTGCCACTTTCCGGGATTACGTCGGCAAAATCGAAGCCGCCGCCGCCGAGCGCGAGGATGCCCAGCAACAGCTCACCCGCTACCAGGAACGCCGCCGGTCGCCGTAAACGGCAAAGTTGCCAGTGCCCCATTCCCCTGTCACAAACACCCGCATGAAGCTGTCCCTCCCAGCCCTCCTCGTCGTCGCGCTCTGCGCCGCCCCTCTCCTCCACGCCGAAGCCGTCAAGGACCGCGAAGGCGCCGTGCGCTCCGACCGTACGGCCATGGAAAGCAACGACCGGTGGATCTACAACGACGTCGACGCCGGTTTCACCGCCGCGCAAAAGTCCGGCAAGCCGCTTCTCGTCGTCCTGCGCTGCGTGCCGTGCAAGGCCTGCATGGGCATCGACGCAAGCATTCTTAAGTCCGCCGAGCTCCAGCCGTTGCTCGATCAATTCGTCTGCGTGCGCGTCATCAACGCCAACGCCCTCGACCTCACGCTCTTCCAGTTCGACTACGATCTCTCCTTTTCCACGCTCTTCTTCAACGCCGACCACACCGTCTACGGCCGTTACGGCTCGTGGCAGCACCAACGCGATGCGAATGACGCCACCACCGCCGGCTACAAAGCCGCGCTCGAAGCTGCACTCGCCGTCCATCGCACCTACCCGGCCAACAAATCCGCGCTCGCCGCGAAACAAGGCGGACCCGCGCCATTCAAGACTCCCGTGGAAATCCCCGCGCTCGCCGGCAAATACGAGCGCGAGCTGAATTGGAAAGGCAACGTCGTGCAGAGCTGCGTGCATTGCCACCAGATCGGCGACGCCTTCCGCGCCTGGCACCGCAGCCAGGGCACACCCATCCCACCCGAGCTCATCTATCCCATGCCCGCGCCCGAGACCATCGGTCTCACTCTCAATCCCGAGCGGTGCGCCACGGTCAAGGAAGTCACTCCCGACTCCCTCGCCGCCCAGGCCGGCCTGCACCCCGGCGACGACTTGCTCGCCGCCAACGGCGCCCCGCTCCTCTCCATCGCCGACTTCGCCTGGGCCCTGCATCGCTCGCCCGAGGAAGGCGACCTGCGCCTGCTCGCCCGCCGCGCCGGCGCCGCACAGGAAATCACCGTCCACCTCCCCGCGCACTGGCGCTGGAAGACCGACATCTCCACCCGCGTCGGCACCTGGCCGATGCGCGCCATGGCCACCGGCGGCCTCAAGCTCGAGCCGCTGCCGCCCGAGAAACGCACCGCCCTTGGCCTCGCCCCCGGCACCCTCGCCCTGCAAGTCGCGCGCGTCGGCGAATACGGCCCGCACGGCGCCGCGAAGAAAGCCGGCTTCCAGAAAGACGACATCCTCATCGAAGCCGGCGGCCTCACCAGCGACCTGACCGAAAGCGAATTCCTCGGCCGCCTCCTCACCGCTCACCCGCAAAAATCCGACGTCAAAGCCATCGTCCTTCGCGGCCAGCAGCGCGTGGAACTCATGCTGCCCATGCAGTAGTACCCGCTCCGGTTTGAGGGCGAAGCGTTGGAATGAGGAAAGCAGGAAAACACGAGCCAAGGCGTGGCGAATCGCAGATGAGGCCAGGGCGGAGATTCGCGCCCGGACTCTCGTGAGATTACGCACTGCCCAAGGCAACCAAGGAGCAGGCGAATTGCGAAATATCGGCAGCGTGGCGACGGCGGAAGCGGCCCTGCTGAAATACTCCCCATGAATATGACTGTTGATTCCCCATCCGACTCACCGCGCACCGAGGGCGCGGCCCCGGCCTCCAAGCCGACCTACGATGAAATCGCGCTCCGCGCCTATTTCCTCGCGCTCGATCGCCACCGGCGGGGAGAACCCAGCGACCCGCAGAAGGATTGGACGGAAGCCGAACAACAACTCCGCCCGACGGGTGAGGTGCCCCTCCCTCGCGTTCAGGGTCGGATATAAGACCGCCGCCGCCCAGCACGCATACCGCCAGGAGTGAGCGCCACGCCGATTCCCCTGCGACCACCATCCACACCCATGCGCAAGCGAATCGATCCCTCCATCTCCAAAACCCTCCCCTTGCACCAGGAAGGATGGATGGATCTGGAAGCCAGCGCCGAGGTGGAAGTCACTTCCGAGGATGCCGCACACCCCATCGAAGCCGCCCTCCTGCCCGGCGAAGGCTCCGGCTGGCGCGCCGCCGCGCCCGGCCCGCAAACGATCCGCATTCTTTTCGATACCCCCACCGATCTCCGCCTCATCCACCTCGTCTTCACCGAGGAAACGACCCACCGCGCCCAGGAGTTCGTCCTCCGTTGGTCGGCCGGCGACGACCAACCCATGCAGGAAATCGTGCGGCAACAATATAACTTCACCCCCATCTCCAGCGAAGTGGAAGATTACGCCGTGGACTTGCAACGCGTCCGGCGCATCGAGCTGGAAGTAAACCCCAGTATCGGGGGTTTCGGTTCCCTGGCCCAACTCACCGAACTGCGCTTCCGTTGAGGAATCGCGATATCAAAGCTGCCGCACACAACCAAGTCCATGGTGACTCACGATTGGGTGGCAACGTCTGACCCACATATAGGTCCGCGCCCCTATATCCACCCTTCGCACGATCCCTCACTCTCCCAACCAATGCCCACCACACCCGCAATCATGAAACTACGCCCCCTACTTGCTGTCGCCCTCCTCTCGGCATCCCCCATGGCCTTCGCCGGCCACGAGATGGTCGACTCGAAAGACTCGAAGCAGACCGTCGTGGACGAACCCCTTTTCAAGGACCACGAACTCCAGTTTGGCGACTATGCCATCTACAGCGTCGGCAATGGCCCGGCCCACGCGGGCCTTTTCCGCAACCACGCCTGGGGCAGTGGCAGCGAGATCAACTATTTCTTCACCCGCTACCTCGGCATCGGCGCCGAGTATCACACCGTCTACGCACAGGAGAGCCCGGACACCGACAATGGCCGCCTCCACAACCACCAGGTCGCGCGCGATCACGTGGGCGGAAATCTCTTCTTCCGTGTGCCGATCGAATCCCTGCACCTCGCACCCTATGTCTTTGTCGGCGGTGGCGCGGAATTCGGCGATCGCACCTGGGGCAGCGCCCACGCCGGTCTGGGATTTGAATACCGGATCATCCAGCATTTCCTCCCGAGCTTCGTCGCCGAACGCGTCGGATTCTTCGCCGATGCGCGCTGGACCTATCTCGGCGATCGCTATTTCCCCGATGACAACCAATCCCGCGGCGACCTGAATTTCTTCTCCGCCCGCTCCGGCTTCCGCTTCACCTTCTAAGCAGCGAATTCGAGCATCGCCTCGTTTCCCGAATACGGGAAAGCCTTGCCGACCCTCCTGTGGAATCCCATTCCGCCGGAGGAATCGTCTTGTCGTTGCCAGCCTAAAGTCACTATCCGTCCTGGCTCATCCTGGATGAGTTCTACGATGGATGATTGGCCACGGCTTGATCCAGCAGCTCCCGTAATTTGTGCGCCAGCGCCGACGGGGTGAACGGCTTTTGCAGCATTACCACTCCCTTCTCCATTACGCCTTGATGGACGATGGCATTCTCCGTGTAGGCGGAGGTGAAGAGAATCTGGGTATGCGGATTTAAGGCCCGCACGCGGTCTGCCAATTCCTTGCCGCTCATGTGTGGCATGACGACATCAGTCAATAGCAGATCTATATACCCGGTGTCCCGCTGCTGCTTCAGGTTCAAGGCTTCGATCCCATCGGCTGCCACCCACACGGTGTAGCCCAACTGCCTCAACAACGTCGCCGCCATTTCTCGCAAGTCCGCATCGTCCTCGACCAAAAGAATCGTTTCCGTCCCGCGCGGCAAAGCAGAAGAGGCCGGTCGCTGCACTGGAATCATCACCTCCTGCTCCACCTGTGGCAGATAGATTTTGAAAGTCGTGCCCCGTCCCAGTTCCGTGTACAGGCTGATGTGACCGCCGCTCTGTTTGATGATGCCGTAGCAGGTCGACAATCCCAGACCGGACCCTTCGCCTACCCCCTTCGTCGTGAAAAACGGTTCGAAGGCGCGGGCCTTTGTCGCCTCACTCATTCCCGTGCCGGTGTCCGTCACCGCTAGCATGACGTAGTCTCCAGGTTTCAGTTCCGGATAACCGCCCACGCTCTCCTCGTCGATCGAGACATTCGCCGTTTCCACCATGAGCTTTCCGCCGTTGGGCATGGCATCGCGCGCGTTCAAGGCCAGGTTCATGATGACCTGCTCGATCTGCCGGGCATCCGCCTTGACTTGTTTCAGTCCGGAGCCGGGAACGATGCTCACGTCCGCGTTGCGGGTCATCAAATGCCGCAGGGTTTCCTCCATGTCCGCGAGGACCGTATTCAAATCGAGGACTTCGGGCAGGAGGGTTTGTTTGCGACCGTAAGCCAGCAACTGTCGCGTCAAGGTCGCAGCCCGCACCGCAGCCCGGCTGATCGCCGCGACATTTTTCACAAGGGGACTGTCGGCGGGAAGCTTGCCGATCAGCAATTCGCTCTGGCCGATGATGGCGGTCAGGATGCTATTGAATTCGTGCGCCACGCCGCCCGCTAGTTTCCCGACGGTCTCCATTTTCTGCGATTGAAATAACCCGACCTCCATCCGCTTCCGCTCCGTGATGTCCTGCGCCGAACCAAGGATCTGCCAGGCGGCGCCATTGGGACGCCGATTGAACACGGTTTCCCGCGACCACATCCAGTGCCAGTTGCCGCCGGCGTCCTTCAGGCGAAACTCGAGATCGAAGACGCGATTGTCCGTCACGTGCGCGTACTCGGCGTGTTGCTGCAGGATTCGCGGCAAATCTTCGGGATGCATCTTCGCGGGGAGAAAATTTTCGCCCATGGCGACCACCTCGGCGTGCGAATAGCCGAGCGCCTCGGCGGCGTTACGGTTCGAGTAAACGCTGCGGCGCGTCTCCAGATCGTAAAGATAGATGATACTGGTTGAATTTTCCGCGATGCTCTCGGCGAAGCGCTTGCTTTCGCGCAACTTCTCCACAGCCTGCCGCCGCTCGGTAACGTCTGTGACAATTCCGGTGTGGCGGATCAGTTTACCCGCGGCATCCCGGACTTGAAACCCCCGCACCCGCACCCAACGAACCTCGCCGTCGGGCCGCATGATACGATACTCGATGTCCAAACTGGGCGTGTCTCCCGTGAGCGCCGCGAAGGCGCCCTCCACGCGCTCGCGATCCTCTGGATGAATAAAGTCGATCCACTGATGCGGATGAGCGTAGAGGCTTTCCACGGAACGGCCCCAGATGCGCTCAAAGGCGGGACTGATGTAATGCACCACGCTCAGGTCCGGTGATCGGATCCAAAATGCGTCCGTGATGTTGTCCGCCAATTGGTGGAATTTCTCATTACTCTCGCGCAACATTCCGATCGCACGCTGGTGTTCGGCCACTTCCGTCTGGAGCGCGTGATTGGTGTGCTGCAACTCCCCGGTGCGTTCGGCGACCCGGTCCTCCAGCTCTTCCATTTTTCGCTGGGTTTCTTGATGCAACCACCATTTCTCTGTGAGTGCCGACGCCAATTGAAACGCCTCCACGCTGTCAAACGGCTTCTTGAGAATGAGCAACCCATCTCGATGGGCAAGGTTCTCAAACACCTCATCCCATGAATAATCGGAATAGGCCGTACAGAGGACCACCTGGAGATTGGGATCAAACTCCCAGATCTTCCGGGTCGTTTCCACGCCGTCCCAGCCGGGGGGCATCCGCACATCGATAAACGCCAAGGCGTAAGGCCGCCCGGCCTCCAGCGCCTTCTTGATCAGCAGCAGTCCCTCCTCACCCTGGTAAGCGGAATCCACTTCAAATCGGGTTTGCAAGACCGTCTCCGTGGGCTGTCCGAACAGCTCCGTCTCCGTGACATCCAGGGCTTCCTCCGTATCGGTGACGGGGGACAGAATCTTGCGGAAATCATCGTGGATGGAACGATTGTCATCGATCACCAACACCCGTCGGTTCTTGTCAGCGCACATGTTATTTGTTGGAGGCTTCCTGTTTGGGGCAAGGCAGTTCCAAGGTGAAGGTCGCGCCCTGGCCTCGGCCATCGCTTTGCACGGTCAATGAACCACCCATTTCCCTGGCCGCCAGCGCGCCACTGTGCAGGCCAAAGCCGTGGCCGCCCTTGCGAGTCGTAAATCCGTGATTAAAAATGCGCGCCAGGTTTTCCTGTGGCACCCCCACTCCGTTGTCCGTCACCGAGATACTGACCCGATCCTTACCGTTGGTCACGCGCAACGTCAGTCGTTTGTCCGCGCGATCCGAATCCTGGCAGGCATGTTTGGCATTACGCACGAGGTTCACCAGGATTTGCAGGATCTTGTGCTTCTCGAAGTTCATCGGCGGCACAGTTTCAAATTCGCGGATGAACTCCACGCCGTGCCGGCGCAATGCGCCTTCACTCATGCGCAGGCTGTCTTCGACCAGATCCACCACGTCGACCATTTCCTTCACCCCGCCGACCACCGCGTATTTCTGCTGTGTGGCCACGATATCCTTGATGTGCTCGACGTTCCGCCGCAACGAATCCAATTCGGTGACCATGGCCTCCTGGTCGGCCACCAGATGGGTGGAGAGTTGGGCCAGATGCGCCGGTAGATGTTTACCCCTCTCGTCATGGGCAATAAACGCCCCCAGGTCCTGCTCGTGTTCCCGCAGCAAGGCCACGACTCTGGCCAGACTAGGCGCCCTGGACTTCATCACTCTCTTCACGATCAAGCCGGCGGAAATGTTGACGCTATTGAGCACATTGCCGACGTTGTGCAGCACGTTGGTGGCGACTTCCGCCATCCCTGCCTGGCGGGAAGTTTCCAGGAGTTGCTTGTAGACTTTCTCCAGTTCAGCCCCCGCGCGCTTTCGCTCCGTGATGTCGCGGAAGTTGGCCACCGTTCCCACGCTCTCCCCACCGGCCCGTTGAGGTTGAATGTAGCGCTCGAAAGTCCGGTCGTCCTTCAACTCGATGACATCAAAACCCTCCGCCCCCTGCCTGCGGTGGAGTTCTTCAATCCTTTGGAGGAATTGTTCTGAATCCTCGACCTGTGAGGCTGCGAAAGCCGCCATTTCGATACCGTCTCTTCTTTCCAGCATCTCTGGCGGGATCCCCCACATGGCCGCGAACTTGGTGTTGTAGCAAACCACTTTCCTGGAAAGGTTCATCGCCAGGATGCCATCGGCAGTGGAATTGAGCGTAGCATCCAGGATGGAAAGCGAGGCAGCGAGTTCTTCCGTGCGCGCTTCCACGCGCTTTTCCAGGGTGTCCTGCGCGGCCTGGCGCTCGGCGTCTCGTCTCTCCACTTGCGCCACCAAGGCGCGGGTGGCGGCGAGCGTCAGTCCGAGGCAAAGGAGTGTGAACCCGGCCAGCACGATCGTCGCCAAAAGGCCGAAATGATCGGACTGCACCAGGAGCGCGGTGGTGCGGGTGCCGGCGGCGGCGGAAAGTTCGAAGTAATGCTCCTCGAGGGCATCGAGTTGGGTTTCGATTTTTTGCTGGGCCGGGCCGACCCGCTGGTCGAGCGTGGCCATCGCTTTTTCAAACTCCCCGGCGCCCAACTCGGTCTGAAATTTTTCCGCCCCCTCGCGATAGGTTTGCACCGCGGCGGCAAAGTCGGCGATCAGGTGCTGCGTCGGTTCATCCTGGGCCATGATCTTCAACCGGGCGATGCCGCGGGTGACCTCTACCGTGGCGATCTGGAACGCCTGCCTTTGTTCCTTCATCGCAGTCTCGTCCTTGGCCAGGGCGAATTGGTAGGGCAGGCTCTTGAGGTTGAGTGCCGCGTTCTGCAGGCGGGCGAGGGTTACCAGACCCGGCAGAAACTCTCCGGTCAGCGTCTCCGTCTGCCGCGTGCCCTGCCGAGTATAGTTGCGCGACACGAGCGTGACGCCCGTGACCCCGAGCGCGATCAGCGCGAAGCATCCCGCCGTGAGCAGCATCGTTTGCCGGAATCCGAAACTGCGGGTGAGACGGAGGAGTTTCATCGGCGGCTAGTTCGGGGCCAGAGCCGTGAGGCCTGCCACGTTGCCCGAGTCGAGGATCACGATCGCCCCGGGTATTTCGGCGGCGAGTTTGTGGGCATCCGCTTCCGTCTCGACGATCCGGGGAGCGCTACCGCCGCCCGTCATGAAAAGGCGCCGCCAATAGTTGAGAAACTGGCTGGTGGTCATCCCGGCATGGGACTGAAGAAACGCGTTCTGCGCCTCGCCGGCCCGGGCCACCACGATGACCACGCGGGTCCCGCCCAGAGCGATTTTCTTTCCCAGCAGCACCGCCCTCACGGCATCGCCATCCAGGGCCTGGCCGGCGAGGCTGGAGTGGCCGGCGAGCACGGGCGCAGCGTGGACCGCCGCGTTGCCATCGAGCAGGCTCACCCCGAACACCAGCAAATGTAGAAATTTTCTCTTCACAGTAATTCGCGCTCGGGGGTTAGAACGAATAGGTGAGTTTTGCGGCAAAGAGGAACCACGCCGCGTCGCGGCCGGCGACCGGCTGCGGATTTTGGACTGTGTCGAAGATCTTGCCGGCGCCATCCATGTAGTGGCCTTCCAGCTTGAAGATCAGGTGATCGCTGATATCGAAGCGCGCGCTCAGAGCCAGATCGGCTTGGGTCAGTGCCGGCTGTTTGCTAATCTGAACGGTCGTACTGCCAATCAACGACTCACTGTCCCGCGAGTAACTATAGTAGGCACCGAGTTCCAGCCACCGGTTGATCCGGCGCGCCGCGGATACGTAAAAGTAGTTGCTCGTGAAATCAGTGTCCGCAATGCGCACCCCGCTGGTGCCGATGTGGTAGATGGCCTCCTCTCGCCCGGCTTCGGCGGCGAGCACCCAATCGCCCTTGGTATATTCGATCGAAAACAGGTGTCGTCCGTAATGATCTGTTTGTTTCGTGCCGACCACTCTGGCCAACGGCGCCAGGGGCGAAAGCTGCAGCGTGGCCTCGCGGGTGGACCTCAGGTTCTCGAACGAGTTGTAAGAGTATCCCACGCGAAGTCCGGACAGCGGGGTGTTCCAGAACAGCGAACCGCCGACCACGGAGTCCATTTTGAAGTCCAGGCTGGCGGAGGGAAAATCGTTGTTGAAGTAGTCGCTCGCTCCCGAGTCGGTGGCGATGGGGATGTCGCCATAAAACACGCGGTAGTCGAGGCTGCCGAGTTTCTTGAGACCGATGTTACCGAAGATCATGGCGCCGTTGAACGCGGCGTTGAAATCGCGCAGCCGCGCGTCGTAAACGCTCTGCGGCAGCAGCACAAAAGGGCGCACCGAGTCGAGGTCGAGCGCCTCATTGTAGAGGCCGCGTGGCATCTTCACCCGGCCCGCGCGCAGGCCAAACCACTGCGCGGGCTGATAGTCCGCCGTCGCCCAATCGATGTCGAGTTTGTCGTCGCCATACTCGCCGAGTTTCTGCCCGAAGACTTGCATGCCGAAGCGAAACTGGCCGATGGCGTAGGAAGCGTTGACCGCGTATTCGCGGAAGTCGAAGGTGCCTTTGCTGGTTTCCCCGAGGTAGTTATTGTGGCCGGTGTTCACGAGGAAGCCCTGGCTGACGAAGCCGCCGAACTGGATGGAACTCGTCGCTTCCTTCCACAGGTGCTGGATGGAGTCGGACAGCCCGGGCGGGCTCTCCGCAGCCCACGCCGGAATCCCCGGCAACCCGCAGGCGAAGACGCAGACAATACCTTTGGCAGGCTGGCCCAGCCAACGCCACGCGGCGGAGATCCGCCCATGTTTCAATCGGGGATGTGTCGGCGATTTCATGATTTCTGTGGTTCGGGATTGTTTCCGCTGGAGTAGAGCGGGAGTTCGAGGGTGAAGGCCGCGCCCTGGCCGGGACCGGCGCTGGACACGTTGAGGGAGCCCCCCATTTCCTTCGCGGCCAGCGCGCCGCTGTGCAGACCGAAGCCGTGCCCATCCTTGCGCGTGGTAAAACCGTGGCTGAAGATGCGGGTCAGATTTTCCGGGGAAATTCCCACCCCATTATCCATCACCGAGATCTGGATCCGGCCATCGCCGTTGGCCACCCGCACCGTCATCCGTTTGTCCTGGCGATCCGAATCCTGGCAAGCGTGTTTGGCGTTGCGCAACAGGTTCACCAAAATTTGCAGGACTTTGTGCTTCTCCACGTTCAGCGGCGGCACATTTTCAAATTCGCGGATGACTTCCACGCCGTGGCGGCTGAATGCCTCTTCATTCAGGCTCATGCTGTCTTCCACCAGTTGGACCACGTTGATCATTTCCTTCACCCCGCCGAACGTCGCGTAGTTTTGCTGCATGGCCACAATCCCCTTGATGTGCTCGACGTTCTCCCGCACGGATTCCAGCTCCTGGAGGGTCGCCTTTTGGTCAGCCAGCAGGTGTTCCGACAGTTGGGCCAGATAAGCCGGCAACCGTTGACCCCGGGGGTCGGAAGTGATGAATGTTCCCAGATTCGCCTCGTGTTCCCGGAGCAAGCCGACGACTTTCGCCAGGCTGGAAGTCCGGGACTTCTTCACCCGGTTCGTCACCAGCGAAGTGGAGATGTTGACGCTATTCAGCACGTTGCCCACATTGTGGAGGACGTTGGTCGCCACTTCCGCGCGGCCCGCCAACCGCGAGGTTTCCACCAGTTGGTGGTGCATCGCTTCCAACTCTCTCTCGGTTCGTTTGCGCTCCGTGATGTCATGCTGGATCGCCACAAAGTGCGTGATCTTCCCCTCACCATCGCGAATGGGTGCCACTTGCCATTCCAGGTTAAATTCCGACCCATCCTGGCGGTAATTGATGGCTTCACCCACAAATGCTTCACCCAATTCGAGGTTTTTCCGCAGCCGGCTCAACACCGTTCTGTCCGTGTTTGGCCCCTGCAAAATCCGCGGAGTCTTTCCGATCACTTCCGCCGCGGGGTAACCGGTCATTTGGGTGAATGCGGGGTTGACGAAAAGGATTTTCGGACCCGGCAGATTCAGTTCCGCATCGGTGATCGTGATGGACTCTTTGGACTGCTCCACAGCGGAACTCAGCAACCGCAATAACTCCTCCGTCCGCTTCCGCTCGGTGACATCGCGGAATGTCCAGATCCTCCCATAGTACTTTCCGTCCGAGCCCACTACCGGTGCGGAGTAGCGGTCGAAAACCATCCCGTCCTTCATTTCGAGCTCATCGCGGCTGATTTCATTCCGGTGAGAATTCAGATAAACGACCCTTTCGATAAACCGCGCGGGGTCTTTGGTCCTGTCTGTCACCCACTGGCGTTGTTTGTCGTCATCCTTGTCGTCGGCGAGGTGCTGGGGAATTCCTAATAAGTCGATCATTCTCTGGTTTTGCAGAATTTTCGTTCCGTGTTCATCCACGACTAAAATCCCGTCGATGGAGGAATTCACCTGGGCTTCTAGGAACGCCGTCTTCCACCGTAACTCTTCTTCCGCCCGTCTGCGCTCCGTAATGTCCTGGGCCATGGCGACGATCCCGATCACCTCCCCGTCTGGACCGCAGACCGGAACCTTATCCGTCTGAATCCAGATTTCCTTACCCTCCGGGTCGTGAACCTTTTCGATGATCCCCAGCTTGGGCACTTTGGAACGAATCACCTCCAAATCATCCGCATAGAACCCGGCCGCCTCCTGCGGAAAAATTTCGAGAACGGGTTTCCCTTCGATTTCCGCCACCGTCTTCCCGATAGCGCTGGCCAGCAATTGATTCGCCCGCAGGATGCGGTTTTTCGTGTCCTTGAAACAGATCATCGCCGGAATGAAATCGAACAGCACCCGGAGCTCGGTTTGTTGCCGCAGCATCTTTTCCTCGATCTGTTTCCGGCGGAGTTCGTCTTCGACAATCTGGTCGGCCATCAGGTCAAATGCCCGGGCCACCTGCCCCAATTCATCGCCTCCATCCATCCCGGTGCGCGCGCTGCGTTGCCCCGACGCAAACTGCTGTGTGGTGGCGACGATGCCGGCGACCCGGCGGGTCAGCGCGAAATGGACAAACAGCCAGGCGCAAGCGGCGAGCCCACCGAAGATAAAGGTATCGTCACGGATCTCACGCCCGGCGCCATCAAACGCCCGCTCTTTGGCGATGCGCATGTCGAACACCACCACGAGAATTCCACTCCGCATCGACCGCAGCGCGTGGTCGTTCACCTCCACCGCCAGCGGGTAGTAAGCGACCACAAAACGTCTATCTTGCGACAGTACCACGCTGCCATTGGCGGAAGCTCGCACTTCGGCCAGGCGTGCCGCATTCCGACCCTTGAGTTCCTCGGGAAGATCGGCCTCGATGAGCCCGACGCCATGGCCAATCGCCGCGGCCGCCGTCGCGGCCATGATTCGGTCCTGCGAATCGAGCACAAACGCCGCGCGCACATCGTTCCGCGTAGTCATCCCGGAGACTTGGAGGTTTACCCCGGTGGGATCGCCCTTGCGAAAGCGATATTCGATGATTGTCCGCCAGTCGGTGATCCTCAGCTTCGCCTCGTCGATAAACCGGGATTCGATCTCCTCCCCGAGCGATAGGGTGTCGAGCCTCCACGAGATGAATCCGGCAATGGCCGCGAAACTCAGCAGCAGCACCGGCAGGGCCACCCGCATGGGAATTGACAGCAGCCCCTTCACGGTAATACGCGGGCGAGCATGCTCTCGTCGAACAGTGCTTTGCTATCCACGTCCTTTCTCAACAAGCCCTTTTCTCGCATCACAGCCGCCAGCGTTTGCGTGTTTTTCAGCAGCAGGGGCGGTTGCCCGGTCAGCATGCGGCGCGACTCCTCGGCCTCGGGGAGCAACAAGCCATCGAGCGAGGAGAGAAACTCATCGGGGCTGATCTTCGCGCGGGCGGCGGCGATCCGCGCGGCTTCCAGCGGCTGCTCTTTGAAATAGACCCGCCCGCGATAATAGGCCTGAAGAAGATGCTTCACCGTCTCCGGATGCGCTTCCAGATAGGCCGCGCGCACGACCAGCACGTCCACGATTTCTTTGGGGATCTGCGTGCTATCGAAAATTTGGCGGGCCCCAAAGTCCCGCAGTTTCGTCCGCGTGGGTTCATAAGTCACCACCGCATCGACGCTCCCCTTTTTGAAGGCCGCCTCGTGCTCCGCAAACTCCAGCGGGACAATCTCCACATCCTCTGCCTTCATCTCCGAGAGCTGCAAAGCGCGCAGGAGAACATAGGCGCCCAAGGCCGAGGTCTCCGCCCCCACCCGGTGCCCCTTCAAGTCTTTGAGACTGGCGAACTCCGGCTTGGCCATGATCACGTCCGCGCCGTTGGAAAAATCCGTCACCAACACCAGCCGAACGTCCGGCGCATCCTGCGCCAGCAACAACGCCTCATCGAGCGTAATCAACCCCGCATCGATGGCCCCATTGCCGAAAGCGCGGAGGATTTCCGACGTAGAGGTGTATTCCATCAGGCGGACCTCCTTCTCATCCAGATACCCCAGGTGCCGGGCCACATAGAAGGGTTCATAGCCCGGCCACGTTTGGCTGCCCACCCGCAATGGAACCGGCTCTTTCCGGGAGCAACCCACACCAGACAAACAAATGAGCAGTCCAGCGACAACTAAGAGCAGAATCCAGAGTAGGCCTGCTTCACAGCGCCAGGGTTTGCTTATCGCTCGGGGGTTATGCACATTCTCCTTTCCCGGTTAGACAGCTACCTTCTCCATTTTCTCGTCCAGCATCTCCCGCACTTTCCGGGTCAGCGTGCTGGCCATATAAGGCTTCGGTAAAAACGCCACTCCAGACTCCAGCACGCCGTCTTTGGCGATGGAGTCATCCGTGTAACCGGAGGTGAATAGAACTTTGATCTCGGGATAAGTTGCCTTCAGCCATTCGGCCATCACCTTCCCGCCCATCCGCGGCATGATAACATCGGTCACCACGAGCGAAATCGGGGGGCCCTTGTGCTGGCGCGCCACGTGCAACCCATCCTGGCCGTTTGGCGCGCGCAGGACGGTGTAGCCTTGCCCTTCCAGGACACTCGCAGACATATGCCGCAGGCCGGGCTCGTCTTCCACCACTAACAAGGTCTCCGTCCCGCGAGGCAACGACCCACTTGGTTTCGGCATCGTCATGGCGTCCAGCGCCTGCTCGACCCGCGGAAAATAGATTCGGAAAGTCGTGCCTTTCCCGATCTCGCTGCTCACGTCGATATAGCCCCCTGATTGTTGGACGATGGTCTGGCAGGTCACCAGGCCCAATCCAGTGCCTTTGCCTTTGGGTTTCGTCGTGAAGAACGCTTCAAACAAATGTGCTTTCACTTCGTCTGTCATCCCGGTCCCGGTGTCACGGATACAGAGCATCACATAGTCCCCGGGTAGTACCTTTGCGTGCCTCCCGGCCGCCGTTTCATCGAGCACCACATTACTGGTGGTGATGGTGAGTTTTCCCCCGTCGGGCATCGCATCCCGCGCGTTCACCACCAGATTCATCACTACCTGCCCGATATAGCCGGGATCGGCCTTGATGGGCCCGTTTTTGTCTCCGAGAACGATGGTCATTTCGATGTTCTCGTCCACCAGCCGGCGCAGCATTTTCTCCAGGTCTTTGACCACCTCGTTCAGGTCGAGCACCGCCGGCTTCACCGTTTCTTTGCGACTGAAGATAAGCAACTGCCGCGTGAGCCCCACGGCCCGCTCCGACGCGTGCCCGATCTCTTCGGCATATTTGTGCAGCGGACTATTCCGGTCGACAGCAAAGCCCAGCAATTCGCTGTAACCCATGACCACCGCCAGGATGTTGTTGAAGTCATGCGCCACACCGCTCGCCAGGTGCCCAATCACCTCCATTTTCTGCGCTTCGATAAATTGCGCCTCCAGCCGTTTGATGCGCCCGATATCATGGCTGCTTTTCGTCGCTCCCACGACTTCGCCATCGCGCGCTTCGATCGGGGAAATATCCACGGAAACATTCACGAGAGTCCCGTCTTTCTTCCGCCGCACCGTGTCATATGCCTCGACCACCTCACGCTTCCTGACCTTTTCCATGATTTGCAAATACTCCCGATAACTCTCGGGCGGGAAGAGAGCCGAGACGGAATGCCCGATGATTTCCTCGCCCGTGTAGCCGTACAGCTGCTGGGCACCGGCGTTCCACCCTATGACGATTCCTTTCGCGGTCGTCGTTACGACGGCCTCCGCCGAGTATTCGACAATTGCGGCGACCCACATTCGTTGTTTCTCGGCTTCCGTCCGCTCTGTGATGTCGCGGACATTGCATTGGATGACCCTGCCGGCACCTTCTTGATAAACATTGCTGACGAACTCCACGGCAATCTTGCGGCCATCTCTCGCTTCCAGCGGAAGATTTTCGTAGCGGACATACCCATGCCGCTGCAGCTCTTCGAACTTGGCTTTATTGGATACGATATCCTTGAACGGACCCAGCTCCCAGATCGACGTACCCACCAATTCGGCGTGGGAATAGCCCAGCATCTCCACCAGGAAGGGGTTCACATCGCTGATCTTTCCGGTATCGGCTTCCAGAATCAGGATGCCATCCCGCGCCGCTTCAAATAAACGCCGATACCGCAGTTCTGACGCGCGGAAAATCTCGTGGTCGCGCGTGTCCGCGCCGCCCATTCGTGTTTGGGCGTCCGTGGCCCGTGGTTCCTGCTTCGTCGCGTTTCCGTCGCCACCCGCGGCTAAAGGTAGCGCATCAGCCGCGGATGACGGAGGGTTGGGGGGATCTTGGGATTTCATGGGCAAGGGTCGAGACGACCCGCAGCGAAGGCTTCCTCCACATTTGTCAGGCCTGCCGGAAACATCGGCGTGTCCGGTCTACCGATCCAATGCTTCTCACGACACGTCGCGATAGCTTTACGCTATATGCAAGCCCACCTTCAGCGGTGCAGCACACTGCAAAGCGATCTCTCGGCAAGAAGCCCATAGGTATCGGCTATGACCCTCCGTTTCACACATGGGGAACGATTCACGAGCTTACGCCTCCCCGGAAAAGGGAAATTCTCACCCGAAGCCCGCTGGGCCTCTCGCGGCGATCGCTATTTCCCGGATGACAACCAATCCCTGCGGCGACCTGAATTTCTTCTCCGCCCGCTCCGGCTTCCGCTTCACGTTTTAACGGCTTTGGACGGTGATTCGTCGCCTAATGAGGATGGCAACCATGGATCCACCTCTAACTGAAGCGCGGCTGTTTCTATATCGGAAATGTGGTTTACCCTCATGGCGTACCTTTCCCGAAAGAATTCCCGAAGGCGGAAGATCTGCCGGCCTACGGGTGGTTGAAGAATACGACGCCTGACTCTGGTTCTATCCCGGAGTTCAGCTCACTCTCGAATTGGGGGCGTTCGGCACCACCACCGGGAGATCAATTCCAGCTTGCGTTTTGGCCCGTGTTTACTCAGCGTGCGGACGATGCGGTCAGTCCGCATGAGTACGAAATACTATGTCTGAAAAACACGAGGGAGGAATGTCTTCGCCTCGCACTGAAGACGAATGGAAGGGAAGGGTGATCACCGAAAGTGAAGCCCTGGATCTAATTTGGCCCATTCATGATGGCGACAGAAGCCGAGAGCCATGGGTGTCTCTCGTGGGCGCAGGTATCTCTGCTCCGCAAATTCCCTGTATTGGGCCTGAGCTCTATCGCTTGATGGCACAATCGTCCGCCACCGTTCCCCCGACCTCCGCTCAATTTGAAGCCAGTTTTGGAGGATATAAAGAAGCGCTCCAAAAGTGGCTGCCATTTCCGGCTAACCAGGCGGCTTTTTTTGAAAATCTGTCGACGCGGACGTGTATCTCCAGAGCCAACACGCTGCTGGCGCTACTCTTAAGCGACGGACGGATCGGAAATACGGTCGTTACCACCAATTTCGATGATCATCTGGAGCGTGCCATGCGAATCTTCGGCAAGCGCCGCATGCGAGTGGCTCGAGGCCTTAACGAATTCGGACGTGTCCAGAATAATTCCTCCGGCGACCCCATCAAATTATTTCACGCCCACGGCACTTTTGAATTTGACGATCTCATCAATCACGAGGCCAGCATGGAAGAGCAGTTGAATTCTCCGGGCTTTGAACAATTGGTCAATATGTTCGTGGGCGCAGAACGAATTGTAGTTGTTGGCTATGGGTGCGGCGTGGATGATATCGTGAGCATTGCCCTGCAGGAGGCCCGAAAAAGAAATTGGCGGGCACGATCTGGAGCTTTTTGGTACTGTTACTCAGCCAGCGATCTCCAAAAGCTGCGCAGTCACCCAATTTACTCGCGCTGGCGTACTCTCCGCGCCGTCGTGCCGGATGCCATTCACCAATGGTTCAGAAATGGGGAGAACCAGGACCACCTTGAGAAGATCCCCAAAGTCCTACCTGCCGATCAAATCTTCGACAGTTTTTTAAAGCGTGTGGCGCCACAGGGACGCATCGCCCGGGCCGTCTCCTTCCACGAGGCCCCTCTCACCTTCTTTAAAGAGCAAATCGAAGACGCCATTGGGCGCGACGCAGACGGAAATCCCATGGTCAAGGGCGCCCCTTCAGAGCTCGTCCAGGCATACGAGGCAATGACTCGGGCGGTCGATACATTCCATCGCCTGATGAAGGAAGGCGAGGAAGCACGCCAAATCATCCTCCGCGCCAAAGAGTTGCTTGATCAGCGGGACTCGAGCATTGCGGGCGTCCTAGTAGCCTTCTCGCTATCTCCAGCATGTCCGGTGTTCGTCCACGTCGTCGAGGAATACTGTGGCCTCGTGATTGCAGCGGCCACGTCCCCCAAACTGGGCCTGCTTGGGTATCAACGAGTGCAAGTCTACCATTCCGGTGGAGTGTGGGCGACCGCCGCCATCCGTCACCCCACTTTTTCCGTACTGCCAAACGCTGACCGCCATCAGCAAAAAATTATTGATAGCTTCCTGGCCTGCCAACTCGCCCTTCGCGAAAATCTACGACGTGGCGGCGCGTTTCCCGTAGCACGGCAACATCAGCCACTCGAAACTTTCCAAGACCCAGTCGAAATCATCCTTAATCCACGGAATTGGGTACCCAGCGACGCGAAAGAGAATCACCTGTACCTGCCTCACTGGCCCAACGAAGAGCTCACCAAAGCCCTGCAACTACGTCTTAATGCGCCCGTCGACTCGATCAACTCGACAAACTCTCCCGCAGCATTCGCCAACGAATTCCGCCAGGCAGTTACCAAGTTAGATAGCTCGACGTGGCCCGAGGAAGAAATAGCCAGGATGATCGTTTGGGCGGATCAATGGGCGTTGGTGGACTTGCGTTTGGAATCAGATTCTTGAAACGCACCGCAGGGCTGCACCCTCATTACCGCACGCCGCCAAGATTGACTCACTTACCATGCTCGTCCCATAAAAGTCGTAGAGCCTTGGAAACTTCGGTCGCCGTCCGACCCTGTGAATCCGAATTCGCATTTTGCGAAGGAGGCGTCGAAACCGTTGGGCTAGCGAGCTTTTGGATCAATTTCCAGTACGCTTCGCTGTCTTCCATGTTCTCCGGCAAAAGCCCAAAGCCGAGCGATTCGCCTTCGCGCAGACTTTCGCTGGAAAACCTCTACCTCGCCAGCCAACCAAAATTTCAGCAAGTCGACGCTGGCCGTTGGCCGCCTCCTTATCACCCGCAGCCAGATAACCGGAGAGCGCGGACATCTCTTGTTCGATCAATGGGACAAGCTGCTGTCGAGATGCCGGTTTTACACGTCGAATGAGAAATCGGACGTAGACATTCCCATAGGTATCCGCCGTCGGCCCCTTGCTGTTTTCGATGGGGCTGAGGGCCGCCAACACAACCAGCAGGTGAGACAAATTTTCGTCCTCCTTCGAGAAGGCAAAGTCCAGAGGTGGCTTGTAACCTTTCGAACCCATTGCCTCAGTATCCTCTGCCATTCGACGAAACCAACGAAACGTCCACAGCGCCAAAGCATCGGCTTTCGGTGGACTTGCTGAGGAAGGTCGAGGCGTGGACACCGCTCGGACTGGCGTCGCTGCGAAACTGCCTGCAAACCATAATCCCGCCATCTGGCCAAGATTCTCCCGTTTCGAGGGTGGAAAGTCGTCTTGCGCTGTGCCGATTTCCGCGAGCGTCCGGCGACTAAACGAAGACAACCTTGGCGGCGCCACATTCAGCATCTTCAAAAATATTTCGTCGTGGATAATTGCAGAGGATTGAGACGTTTGGATCCCTTGAAGCATCAGGCGCTCCCAATCCTGCGGCTGCTTCAAATCACCTTCTGGACGGTTGAGAATACTGGCCGCCGCCTTGACCACCTGGTCACGCAATTCCGCGTTATTCACCAACCCCGCGGTCGTCAATTGCTTCACTAATTCCTGATTCTGAGGATCGATCTTCTGGATCACTTTCTGGTTCTCGGCGTCCTTCTGTTTCAGCTCCTCGACTTGCGCCTGGAGGGCTGCGGCTTTCGTTTTTTCGGAGATACGCGCCTGCTCCTTTTCTTCCACTCCTTGCTCAATCAGGGATCGCACGCTGGCGCCACCGCCGATCACCGACCAACGGGTGGCGAAGGTCACCACCGCCAGCATGACCATCCCTACCGACACCGCCGAAATCGTCCTCAGTTGACTGGCCTCGTCGTGGCGGAATCCCATGCGTAAGATCACTCGGGGCAGCAGCACAACCGCGAGGATCGGAAGAATCGCGGCGCCGAGCAGTGCCAAAATGCCCGTTCCCCCCAGCGCTGGAACATGCGGATTACTCCCCAAAGGCAACCACGACTCGATAATAAACACCGTACTGGCCACCGCCAGGCACACCGCACCTGTCACCATTCCGCGGTGCCATATGGTCCGGCCTGCCGCTGCCCTGGCTTCGCGCTCGCTTCGCTCCCGTTCCACCCGATTTTGCTCCAGCCTTTGTTCTTCCGGAATTTCGGTCCACTTCTTTTCCCATTCGTCCAGAACCACTGTTCGGAATCCCGCTTTTTCCTCTGCGGTGGCTTGCGGAATTAGGCCGATGTAGCCCGTGGCTTCACCGTCAACAGCTCCACCAAACAGAATATAATCAAGCGACTTGGCCAGATAGAATTGAAACTCGATGTCTCGCTTTACCAAGTCATCGTCAACGGCAATACTCTTTTTCAGGATTTGGGCTGCACCAACCGCGCCAGAAAGCGGTATCATGGCCGATGTGTAAGCAAAATAATATGGCACAGTTTGCTTGCCAACCAGCGGCAACGGTGCATCCAAGTCTCTCGCTCGAAAAGGGCATCGATTCCAGATCACAACCTCAGTTTTTGGCTGATCAATTTGACTAAAGATCATTTGCTCCTTTTCTTTTCGCCGCTTGAGCTCGCCATCAATCTGCTCCACGTCCCTTCCGATATCGATCATTGTTTCTAAAAAACCCTCCATGGTGCTTTTCCACCCCGCCTCGTATTCGGAGACAAAGACCAATAGGTCCGCCACCGTCGCGGCTATACCGGAAGTCAAATCGCCGCCTCCCCTGGTGTCAATGAGCACGAAATCGAATTGCGTGAACAACTTCGTTCGCAGCTCGATCCAGTAATGAAGGAACAAACCCAACGCACGCTTTCTGGTTTCTTCCGGTTCTTCGCCCGGCGGCGCCTCCAAAAGCGCCGCGTCGGTCAACTCCGCAATGAGCGTATCTTCACGCATAATCGTTGCGCGCGCGATTTCCTTGTTGGGGACGACAAGTTTACCATGCCGGTGAATGTGAAGACGACTCCTCACTTCCTCCAGTTTCGGGTCATCAAATACCTCGCTTAACGCAATCGGCCTGCAATATGCCTCGACCTCCCAATCACGCGTTTTCTTTAGCCCAAGCTCAGGAAAAAATCCCGCCAAACCTATTTCTCGTTTCGGATCCCCCATCTTCTCGATCTCCCTTTCGAGGCCTTGAAGGGAAATGATATTGAGATAGCGAGAGAGGCCGCGGGTCGAAAAGTCCGAATCAATCAGCAACACCCGTTTCCCCCACCGGGCTAGCATTTCACCGTACGAAAGGCAGAGTGTTGTCTTGCCTGTTCCACCCTTTGGACTCACTAGAGCAATTGTTTTGGCCGAATGGGGCGGTAGTGAGGGCATCCCTTCGCTGGGATCTGTGTCCGGGGTCGTCATGAAGATTTCCTTAGAGTGAACTGGTTGTCGCGCGGTCGGCAATATCCTGAACGAAACGAGAGATCCCTCCGATATTCATTCGAGGGTCACTCGGAAGGCGAATCGGGATGGAAATATCGCGGCTTTCGACCGTCCCGACGGGGCTCGGATATTGATAGTCAATTTGAATTTCCGCATTGGCCGCACGGCGATAAATGACCGGCTTCCACCACTCATTAGGAATACGCCGGCGTTCACTGTAGCGACCCGTGATTCGCAAACCGGCCATCTTGCGCCGGGCGTGCAGCATGGCTACTTCTGTTTCGATCGGCTCTCTCTCATGGATTTCGACCGGTTGAGGAATCGAGAAAAAAAGGATCTGCAGCAACTCAAGGCAGGAAGCGGAGGAAACGTCGTGTTGAAACCCGACGATCTCCACGATATGGCGCGGGATATGGCCAAGCAGCGTATCTCCCAGCTTCGTGGGGTGGACACGAGCAGTCATCGATCCCAGCAGATACACGCTCTTTAGTTTTACCGCTTCATCGAGAGCAGTCGCAAACTCGGCAGCGGGAACGCGTCTGGCGGAATTCGAGAAAGGAAGGGTATCGGCCGGAGCGGTCGATTCCTCCTCCAGGAAAAATACCTGCCGGGGAGATCGCGAGACCTCTTTTTCGTCCGTGACGAAGTCCGAGTGCCCCAAGTGAACGTATCCTTCGCTGGAATTCCGAACCAACATGTCGCGCAAGCTGGAGCATGAATGGGCATCCAACCAACTCAAAGTGGGTGGCCGATGACGCCGGCCACCACAGATCGAATCAAGAGGACTCGAATGGGTTGCGGAGATGTTGTTTTGCGCCTTCGAGCCACAGACCAAATGGATCGGAGTGGCCCTCATTTCGCCCTCCTTTCGAGTGCCCGGCATGATGCGCAGGAAAGCGTAGGTCCGTGACAGAAAAATTCCCCCTGGAATCTTTCCCACCTTGGTGGGCTGAAATGGAATCCACATCAATTCCCATGGATAACGCCACAATTCCCCGATCTCGTCGGAGATTTGCAACATCACTCTTGGCCGCCAACCCAAAGATTTGATACTCGCGTCTTCCCGGTCGGCAGAACGATGCTGATCCCACGTGTGAGCCAAACCTTGGACTTCGTCGTAGATCTTATCGTAATCTACCTTCGCGTCACCGGCGACGGTCTGGTCGAAAAGGACTTCAAACAGGCGGCGACCCAATGATTTACATCTCCGGTCCTCCTCGGCAAAAGAATAAAAACGGTTGTCGACATTTGCCTCTCTCAACTCTTCCCAAAAATCGTCAGCGGGAGGTAGCAAGGAATCGGGGTGGCGAATCGTCACCGGCTTGAACCCGCCGGGTTTATTGCCAGCCTGCCTCTCGATCGGCGGAACCAGAGAGAGAATGACGTTCTCCGGATCGGCGGGATCTCGGCTCAATTTGATGATCAACCTTTGTGCGCCCAAACTCATCCGATTCAAATAATAACTTCCAAGTCAGATTTAAGATGACACCGATCCATCCCGCCTTGCAGTCGGTCGACAGACCGCAGTAGCTGGCCACACGCACACAATTTGCGATAACGATGATTCATCGACTCTCGATTTACCCGTGAGAATACGGTCATGTTCGAAACACCTTGGCAAGCATGAAAACGAGGCCGCAGGAAACTTTAGTTACCGATCTGCAGGTACCAGGCCTTTTTCGACCGTAACGGTCGCGAGCAATGAGGAAACTAACGATTCGTTCCGAGTGCCGGAGTGGCGCGGACGTTTCCCTGAACCACCAACGTCTATCAAAAACGCACAAAGGCTTTCCCGCGCCGCGGCGACGCGCTTTGCTGCCAGCTCCCCTACTTCAAACGTCAAACCTCAAACTTCAAACTTTCACCCCGATGCCCAACCCCTGGACTGGAAAAGGAAACCCCTACACGCGGCAGGAAGTCCGCGATCGCTTGTCCGCCGCGCTCGGGCGCGGAGAACCGATCATCGCCGCGGGCGCGGGCACGGGGATCAGCGCGAAATTCATCGAGCGCGGTGGGGCGGACCTGCTCATCATTTACAATTCCGGGCGCTTCCGCATGAGCGGCCATGGGTCGACTTGCGGGCTCATGGCCTATGACGATGCGAACCAGGTGGCGATGGACATCGGCGAGTACGAGGTCCTGCCGGTGGTGGAGGAAATCCCGGTGATCTGCGGCGTGCACGGCACCGATCCGCGTCGGCGCATGTGGCACTGGCTGGGCAAGGTGAAGGACATGGGCTTCAGCGGGGTGAACAATTTTCCCACCCACACCATCGTCGATGGGCAGTTCCGCAAGGTGCTGGAGGAAACCGGCATGAGCGTGCAGAAGGAGATCGAGATGATCGGCCTCGCGCACCGGATGGATCTTTTCACCATCGTCTATGTGGCCACGGCGGACGAAGCGAAGGCGATGGCCGACGTGGGCGCGGATGCGATCATCGCCCACGTGGGCACGACCGTCGGCGGCTCGATCGGCGTAACCGGCGCAGTGTGCTCGATGGATGATGCCGTGCGGCGGACGCAGACGATCATTGACGGAGCGCGTTCCTCAGGCCGGAAGGACATCTTTTTCCTCAGCCACGGCGGCCCCATCGCCACGCCGGAAGATGCCGCTTACGTGAACCAGCACACCGATTGCGTCGGTTTCGTCGGCGCGAGTTCCCTGGAACGCCTCGGCGTCGAAGGCCCGCTGGTCGAACTCACGCAGCGTTTCAAGAAGATCCCCGCGCCCGCGGCAAAGCGGTAGCGGAAGCGGTCGATGCAGGATTGTAGCTGGGGTTCAATGAGCCCGGCGGTCGATTCTTTCGCGCTATTCCTCTCACTTTTTGCTTGACTTTTTACAGCTACGGTGCTACGATGCGCGACGGAATTGAGAAGAGGTGTGTGTAGCCATCGAGGGCTTTGCGGAGGCGCGGGTGGAAAAGGAGGTTCTTTGACATACCAAGCGAGAGTAACACGGCCAGGCCGATCTACGGCAAGGGTCGGCATGACCGCCGAGAGCGCAGAGAAACGAGAAAGAGTCGCAAAGGAAAATACTCCCTCTGCGGCCCTCTCGCTTCTCTTTGCGGCCTCTGCGGTCAAATTCCAGCGATCGTGGTCAATCGCCCTCAATCGTGCCTAATCGAGCGGAGCGAGAAGCCGCGCGAAGCGCGCCCGCAAGGGTGGCGACGGGGATCGCCAGCAATCGTGCCTGAAATTCTTTCCTGATCCCCGGTTCATTCCGCACTGGCGCGCCCTCTCCATGCGCGGGCTGCCTTGATGGAGCATGGCTGCGCCTAAAGAAAACGGCGCGGGCTCAAGGCCAGTCAAGGCCAGTCAAGGCCGGTCAAGGCTACTAAAGGTCCGAAAATTCTCCGGGCCGGTGCCTCGACACAGGTCGCGCGGACCGCCTTAAGCCAAACGCATATTGTCGCCCATCGTCGACAATACGGACGACTGATTTACCCCGCCCTTCGCAACACAACTTTAACCCAAGGCGGGCTTGACGATTTACTCTGGAGACGGCACCCTGCCGCCTGTTCATGTCCCGACCCCATTCCCAGAAGAAGCGTCCCGCCGTACTCACGACTTCCGTGGCGGCGCTATTGACCCTCGGCTTTCTCCTCGCCGCCCCCCAGGCCCCGGCCGATGAATACTGGGACGGCACGAACACCGCCGGCAGCGGCACCCCGAACGGCGCGGGCGGTCCCGGCACGTGGGACAACGTAACCACCAACTGGGTCGACGCCTCCGGCACGGTCCCACAAGTCTACGATTCCAACGATATCGCTCACTTTGCGACCACGCCCGGAACGGTCACCTTGGGCGACAATATCACCTTCACATCGTTGCACTTCGATGTTGACGGCTACGTCATCAACGATGGCGGCGGCTTCACGCTCACTCCCAACGTGAACTCGACGATTGTCGCGCCCGCGGGAGTGACGGCGACGATCAACCCCGCCCTCGTGGGTGGCGGCTCCATCGTGATCCAGGGCGGCGGAACGATTAACCTCGCCGGCAATAGCACCTTCACCGGCGGAACGACGCTCAATAGCGGAAGATTGAACATCGATAACACCAATGCCTTGGGTACGGGAACGCTGACGATCGTCGGCGGCATTATTGGTACGAACGTCTCGGGAACCCGGGACGTGCTCAACAACGTAGTGGGAGACCTTCAATTCAACAACCCGGTTTCCGTTCTCGGTGATTTCTCGATCGCGACCAATATCAACCTCGCGGACGCTGGCCTCCAAAACCTCACATTCAACGGCCCCGTGAATCTGAATGCCGCCACGCGGACGATTACCGGGCTCAACGCGGGAGCACAGATCACTTTTACCAACGCTATTTCCAATGGCGGCATCACGTTCGACACTTCCGCGGCGGTAAACAGTGACCCTACCAATGACTACGTGTCTTTCATTTACGGCGGAAGCACGGCGAATACCTACACGGGGCTGACCACGGTCGAGGGACATTCCTTCCTCGTCTTGGCAAAATCGGTGGCCAATGGTGCGGTGCAGGGAGATATCGATGTCGAGGGCAATGGCTCGGTCGACTTCATCAACGGCTTGGCCGGCGGAGAACAGATCGCCGACACTGCCACCGTCACGGTCAACAGCGCGGGTATCACCTTCGGAGGTGGGGTTCACATCGATGGTATGGACTTGCGCAGCGCCAATGAAACCATCGCCACCCTCAATGGCAACAGCGTCGGCAGGATTGGGCTCGGCTCCGGGACGCTGACCATTGGCGTCGGAGGTAATTTCGCGGGTGTGATCGAGGACGGTGATACTAATTTTGAGAATCCAAACCACCTCCCCGGCGTCGGCGTGGGTGGCGGCATCACGCTGAACTCCCCCACCAACGGCACGCTGATCCTCGGCGGTCAAAGCATCTACACGGGGGTCACCCAAATCACCGCCGGGACAATTCGGGTGAATGTGGACAACGCTCTGCCCTCGACCTCGGCGGTCCGCGTCAATCCCGGCGCCACCTTGGACGTCAACGATCACCTGCAAAAAATCGGTTCTCTGGCCGACGGAGCCGGCGGCGGCGGCACGGTCACACTCGGCTCCACGAACGGGATCCTGGTCGCGGGTTTCGATAACACCAGCACCACTTTCTCCGGCGTCATCAAGGATGGCGGAAATACCGCCGGCACCGGCGGCAGCTTTTTCAAGGTTGGCACTGGCACGATGACCATCAGCGGCGCCAACACCTACGCGGGCGCAACGTTGGTGAATGGGGGCACCTTGCGCGCCGGCGCCACCAATACCATCCCCGGCAACTCCGCCGTCGGGGTCAACGCGGGCGCCACGTTGGACCTCAATAATTTAAATCAAACTATCGGCTCCCTGGCGAATGACTTTACGACCGGGACAGGCGGGACGGTCAATCTCGGCTCGGCTACGCTCACCACTGGCGGTGATAACACCAATACCTTGTTCTCGGGTGTCATCCAAGGGACCGGCAGCGTCACCAAACTGGGCACCGGCACGTTTAGCCTCAGCGGCGTCAATACCTACACCGGCGGCACCACGCTGACCGCCGGCGGGATCACCGTCCTCGGCAGCCTGGCCAGCAAAGTGACCGCCAACAACGCGACCGGCATCACCACGCTGATCAACGGAGGAACGATCGGCGCGACGGGTGGGGTGTCTGTCGATGCCACCACCAGTTCCGGAATTACGATCGGCGACTTCGGCACCTTCACCGGTGCGGTCAATCTCGGCACCGGGATTAATACCGTGATCATCGCGGCGCAAATTCATTACACCCCGATCTCCGCCAGCGTGGGCACCAACGATACCCTTCGCCTCGTCGGCGGCGGTGACGACACCTTGAAGCTGGCCGATTTTTCCGGTTACGAGTTTCTCGACAAACTCGGCGGCGGCCAATGGAGACTCACGGACACCGCCAGCTTCACCGGAGGCACCAAGATCGAGGAAGGCAGCCTCAATGTTCAAGGGACTCTCATCAGCAATGCCGTCATCAGCGTCAAGGGAACGCTCACCGGAACGGGCACGCTGGCCGGCAATCTAGTCAACTTCGGCGCCGTCCTTCCCGGCACACCCATCGGGGCTATTCCCAACAGCGCCACCCCGGGCACCTTCACCGTGAAGGGAAACTATACGCAAAAGTCCACTGGCGCGCTGGTCATCCAGGTCAATGGCGCCAACGCCGGCCAATACTCGCGGCTGTCGATCGGCGGCCATGCGCAACTGGACGGACGCCTCGTTCTGCAAAAGGACGGCGGCGGCACGATCAAGCTCAAGATGGGCCAGAAGGTGAAGTTCCTCACCGCCGACGGTGGCGTAAGCGGAACCTTCTCGGACGTGGTCAATCCCTTCCTCGGCGGCACCATCGTCGTGGCCAAGCTGGTCTATGAGCCGAATGCCGTGGCCCTCGAAGGCACGCAGGGTTCCTTCACCTCGATCGAAAGCCAGATTCATCTCACCTACAACCAGACCTCCGTGGCCCGGATGCTGGACAGCGCCGCGACCGACAAGCGCTCCGCCAAGCTGATGACCTTCCTCGACAATCGGCAGCTCAATCAGTTGCCCGACGATTTCAACCATATCGCGCCCGACGAGATGGCGGCGGTTTACCGGCTCGGCGTCTCGCTGGCGGATGTGCAGGCGCGCAATGTGCAGCGCCGCACCGCCGACTTGCGCGCGGGAGCGAGCGGCTTCAGCAGTGCGGGCTTCCAGGCCAACGGCGGGCCCAACTACAGCGGCGGCGTTGCCGGCCCAAGCGGCGACGGCGGCAAGACCGACGCCACGCCCGCCGCCGACCGGCGCTGGGGCACCTTTATCCGCGGCGACGGCGATTTCGTCCACGTCGGCGAATCGTCCAATGCCAGCAGTTACGAGCTCAACACCGGCGGCGTCACGGTCGGCGCGGATTATCGGCTCACTCCCAAACTCGCGGTCGGCATGACCGTCGGCTACACGGGCACGAATGCGAATCTCCCCGACGACGGCCGCCTGCTCGTCAATGGCGGCAAGGTCGGCGTTTACGGCACTTATTATACGAAGGGTTTCTATGCGGATGCCGCGGTCACCGGCGGCGCCAGCAACTACTCCACCCGCCGCAGTTCGCTGGATGGCGACGCCTCCGGCAGCACGCAGGGCACGGAAGTGGAAGTGATGGTGGATACCGGCTACGACTGGCGTCTGGACGCCCTCACCATCGGCCCCACCGCGCAGTTCCAATATACCTACGTCGGCATCGATGGCTTCACCGAGCACGGCTCGCTCACGCCGCTGCGTTACGCCGGGCAGCATCAATCTTCGATCCGCTCCACGTTTGGATTGCGGATGGCCTACGATTGGAAAGTCGGCAATGTCATCGTGCGTCCGGAAGGCCAGCTCGCCTGGCAGCACGAATTCGGCGACCGCAGCTATTCAATCGACTCCGCCCTCGCTTCAGGCGCCGGCGACATGTTCTCCGTGGCCGACACGGAACTCGGGCGCGACAGCCTGCTCTTCGGCGCCGGTGTCGCCGTCCTCTGGAACACGCGCACGTCCACTTACATCTACTACGACACCGACCTCCTGAAGAAGGAATACAACGCGCAGAGCGTCACCGGCGGCCTGCGGATGAATTTCTAGGGCGCTTCATGTAGATCAGCGGCGGGAACCGAAGGAACGCCAACGGCGTTTAATCTAACAGCCCAGGGTTGCGAGGCACGAGCTACCCTGGGTAATTCCCACAGCGGTGCCTTAACCCTGAAAGGGTTGAATCGTTGTCTGACGAAACTCGATGCTCCTGGTCGACGGCGATGATCTGTTCCTTCACCCGATCATTTGCTTGCGCGTCTCACCTTTGGCTCGTTCGATCACTCCTTGTATGAAACTCCCCTTCCCCCTCATCGCCGCGTTGTTGCTCAGCGCCCTTGTCGCCCGCGCTGAAGTCGTCGAATCCGACATCGTCATCTTTGGCGGCACCTCCGGTGGCGTCGCCGCTGCGGTGCAAGCCCGGCGCATGGGCAAGACAGCGGTCATCGCCGAGTGGTCACCCCATCTCGGCGGCCTCACCACCGGCGGCCTCGGCGCGACGGACATCGGCAACAAGGGCGCCATCGGCGGCATCGCGCGCGAGTTTTACGAGCAGATCGCCACACACTACGAAAAGCCCGAGGCGTGGACTTGGCAGAAGCGCGACGCACAGGACATCAAGCACGAGAAATCCACCGACCCCCTGGTGCAAAAAACGGGTCGAGATACGAAGTGGACCTTCGAGCCCCACGTGGCCATGGACATCTATAAGAAGTGGCTCGCGAATGCCGGGGTGAAAGTTTACCTCGGCGAGAAGCTCCAGGGTGTGAAGATGGACGGCGCGCGCATCGTCGAATTCACCACCGAAAGCGGCCGCACTTATCGCGGGAAGGTCTTCATCGATGCCAGCTACGAGGGCGACCTCATGGCCAAGGCCGGCGTGAGCTATCATGTGGGCCGCGAAGCCAATGCCGAGTTTGGCGAGACGCTCAACGGCTTCCGCGAAAAGACCCCGCAGCATCAATTCACCGTGGCCGTCGATCCCTACCTCACCCCCGGCGACCCGAAGAGCGGTCTGATCCCCTTCATCCAGGCCGGCACCGATGAAAAGCCCGGCGACGCCGACAAGTGCGTGCAGGCTTACAACTTCCGCCTGTGCATGACCCGCACGCAGGAAAACCTCGTCCCGTGGGCCGATCTCAAACCGGCGAACTACGACGAGAAACAATTTGAGCTGCTCGCCCGCTACATCGAGGCCGCGGAAAAAGCCGGCAAACCGCTGAACGGCATTTTCATGGGTCCCACGCCCATGCCCAACGACAAGACCGACACCAACAACGGCGGCGGCTTCAGCACCGATTTCATCGGCGAAAACTTCGCCTATCCCGACGCCGATTATCCCACCCGCGAACGCATCATCCAGGCCCACGCCGACTACATCAAAGGCCTGCTCTATTTCCTCTCCAGCAGCCCGCGCGTGCCGCCGCACATCCGCGACACCGTCAACAAATGGGGCATGGCGAAGGATGAGTTCGCGAACAACGGCCACTTCCCGCCGCAGCTCTACGTCCGCGAAGCCCGCCGCATGATGTCCGACTACGTCATGACCGAGGCCGACTGCCGCTGGCAGCGCAAGGCCGAGGATCCCGTGGCCATGGGCGCTTACAACATGGACTCGCACAATTGCCAGCGGCTCGTGCAAGGCGGCATCGTGCGCAACGAAGGCGACGTGGAAGTTGGCGTGGCCGGGCCGTATCCCGTCTCGTACCGCAGCATCGTCCCGAAAGCCGGGCAGGCGGAAAACCTGCTCGTCCCTGTCTGCCTCTCAGCCACCCACATCGCCTACGGCAGCATCCGCATGGAGCCGGTCTTCATGATCCTCGGCCAGAGCGCCGCCACCGCGGCCAGCCTCGCCATCGACACCAAGGTGACGGTGCAAAAAGTCGACTACGCGACGTTGAAAGCGCGCCTCCTTCAGGACAGCCAGGTCCTCGAGTGGACCGGCCCCGCCCATCATCCCGCCACGCCTCCACCCAAACTCGACGGCCTCGTCCTCGACGACACCGATGCGCTCAAGACCGGCGAATGGATCGCCGGCAGTCTCGGCGGCACGCACCACGTCGGCGAAGGCTACATCCACGATCACAACGAGAACAAGGGCCAGCTCACCGCCAAGTGGACGCCGGAAATTCCGGTGGCCGGTCAGTACGAGATCATCTTCCACTTCCCGCCCAACGCCAACCGCGCGAAGAACGTCCCCGTCACCATCTCCATCGCCGGCAGTGATTCCAAAACCATCCGCGTCAACGAGCAGGAAAAGAGCGGCCAGCAATCCCTCGGCAAATTCGCGCTCCCCAGCGGTCACAACACCACCATCAGCGTCACCAACGAGGGCACCGACGGCTACGTCGTGCTCGACGGCGTGCAGTTCTTGAAGGTGGAGAAATGAACTGCGAGGGGCGGCATCCTTCGCCCTGTTGATTTACGCCTCCGCCTTCTCCTCGTCCTTGTCACCCACGCGCTTGAAGAGCACCTGCCCTACCCGCCGGCCATCCGCCTGGGTGACCGTGACCTCGTAGTCCTCGATGCGCACGTGCTCGCCTTGCTTCGGCATGTGGCCGAGCAAATGCGTGACATACCCGCCGATGGTGCTCACGTCCGGGCTTTCCAATTCCAGCCCCGCGAGATCGTGCAGTTCGTAAAGCCCGATGGAACCTTCGACCGTAAATTCGTTGGCATTGAGCCGGCGGAACTCGGGATTCTCGGCGTCGAATTCATCCTGGATCTCGCCCACGAGCTCCTCGATCACGTTGTCGAGCGTCACGATGCCGGCGGTGCCGCCGTACTCGTCGACGACCAGCGCAAGGTGCGCGTGCTTACTCAGGAAAAAGGTCAGCAGCTTTTCCAGCGACATCATTTCCGGCACGGGAAACAGGTCGCGCTTGATCGTGTGCAGGTCCGGCTGCGGCGTGCGCAGCAGCTTGACGATGTCCTTGATGTGCACGAGACCGATCGTGTGATCGAGGTGGCCTTCGCACAGCGGGAAGCGCGTGTGCCGCGAATCGAACGCCCGTTGGAGGTTTTCCTCAAAGGTGTCCTCGGTGTTGAGGAACACGACCTTGCCGCGCGGCGTGGTGATGTCGCGCACCACGCGGTCGCGCATGTCCAGGGCGTTGATCAGGATCTCCTTGCCGATCGTGGTCACGCTTTCCTGCTCGGCATTCTGGCTCAGGATCACACGCAGCTCTTCCTCGCTATGGGCCAGTTCGCTTTCGGTCGCGGGGGTGATGCGCAGCCAGCGGCGCAGCACGATACTCGAGGCCTGGTTGAGCAGCCAGATCGCGGGGCGGAAAAGATTGAAGAAGAAATCCAGCGGCCGCACCAGCGTCAGCGCGAGGCGCAGCGGGTCGCGGATGGCGATGTACTTCGGCGCCAGTTCGCCGAAGAGAATGTGGATGAAAGTGATGATGACGAAGCCGATGCCCACGGCGAAGCCGTCGATGACACGGTGCGACTCGATGCCCAGCCGATAAAAGGCGGGCTGCAGCAGCATCGTAAAATAATCCTCACCCAGCCAGCCGAGCGCCAGGCTGGCCAGCGTGACGCCGAATTGCGTCGCCGAAAGGTAGGCGTCGAGATGCCCGAGAATGTGCCGGATGCGTACGGCCTTCGCGTTGCCCTCCTCGATCAAGGGATCAAGCTGACTGCCGCGCACCTTGACCAGCGCGAACTCCGTGGCCACGAAAAAACCGTTGAGCACGACGATCGTCAGGATGCCGAGCAGCTTGCCCGCGATGACCTCCGGCCCGTCCCATTCGGTGGCAATGGCTCCGGCGTTGGCGAGGAAAGCGGGAGTCATGGAAAAAGAAACGAGCCGCCAGCGGTAGCCGGCGGCTCGAAAAAGAGTCTTGGAATACCGGTTACCAGCTCGACTTCGTCACGCCGGGGATCATCCCGTTCGAAGCGAGTTCGCGGAAGGTAATACGCGACAGCTTGAAGCGGCCGATGTAGCCACGTTTGCGGCCGGTGGCCTGGCAGCGGCGGCTCAAGCGCGCCGCGCAGGCATTGCGCGGAAGTTGGGACAGACCGACGTAGTCGCCCTTCGCCTTCAGTTCAGCGCGCACGGCGGCGTACTTCGCCACAGTCGCGGATTTGCGTTTTTCACGTTCGAGCCAGCAGGTTTTAGCCATAAGTAAATTGGGAGCGCGGAAAATAGCGGCCTCGCCGCAGAATGCAAACACTTTTTGCTCTGGGAATTTACCCCGCTACACGATTCAACCTGAGGATAACCCTCCCCGGCATGCCTGCAATCACCATCGAACAAGCTTTCCAGATGGCCATGGCCCTCCAGCAGGCCGGCCGCCTGGCGGAGGCCGAAGAGGCCTGCCGGAGGATCCTGGCGGCGCAACCGGACTCCCTGCGCGCCACCGTTCTCTTGGGAAATACTCTGGCGGATCTGGGCCGCTGGCCCGAAGCCGTGGCCGTCCTTGAGCGGGCGCGGCAAATCGATCCGCATCGCCCGGAGGTGCACTTCAACCTGGGCAACACCCACGCGAGGGCCGGCGACCTGGGCCAGGCCGTCGCGTCCTACCGGCAGGCGCTGTCCCTGAACCCCAGCCACGGGAAGACGCACACCAACCTCGGCAACGTCCTCATGGAGCAGGGCTATCTGGACGAAGCCGCGTCCCATTTTCGGCCAGCCCTCGCCCTGCAACCCGACGCCCCCGAGATGCACTACAATCTGGGCGTAGCGCTTTCGCGGTCGGGACAGTGGGACAAGGCGATCGCCTGCTTTCGCCGCGCCATCGATTTGAAGCCAGACTACGCCGACCCGCACTGGGCGCTCGCGCCCGTTCTGCTGCGACTCGGGCGCCACGAGGAAGGCTGGCGCGTGCATGCGCGGCACGATCACTGCCCCGAACCCGCGGCGCCGCCGCGCGAGTTCGCCGCGCCGCTCTGGGACGGGTCGCGGGCCGACGGGGAGACGATCCTCATCCACGAGGAACAAGGCCACGGCGACGCGATTCAATTCCTGCGCTATGTCCCCCTCGTCCGCGAGCGCGCCCACGCTGCCCGCGTCATTGTGGAATGCCCGCCGCTCTTGAGCCGGCTGGTCCGGCAGAGCGGCGGCTTCGGCGCGGAGATCGTCGACCGCCAGGATACGACCGCGCCGGCCTCCCCGTCGTTGCCACCGTTCGATCGCCATCTTCCATTTCTCCATCTTCCATTTGCCATTGAGCAATGGGAGCCCCTGGCCATGGCCCAGCCCTACCTGCAAGCCACTGCCGAATCCCGCGCCGCCTGGCGCGCGAAACTCGGCGCCCGGTCTCACTTTCGGGTCGGCCTGGCTTGGGCGGGCAACCCGCAACACCGGAACGATCGCCAGCGTTCGATGCCACCCGAAAAGCTGCTTCCCCTGCTCCGCCTGCCGGGCGCCACTTTCCAAACCCTGCAAGTGAAGCCACCGGACGGCCAGCCGCCCGCGCTCATCGATGCCGGGCTGATCGACCTGACCGCCGACATCACCGATTTCGCCGACACCGCCGCTCTCATCACCGAACTCGATCTCGTCATCACCGTGGACACCGCCGTCGCCCACCTCGCCGGCGCGCTCGGTCGCCCTGTCTGGACACTGCTACCGTTCGTCCCCGACTGGCGCTGGGGCCTCGAGCGCGAAGACACGCCGTGGTATCCGACCATGCGCCTCTTCCGCCAGCCCGCCCCCGGCGATTGGGAGTCCGTCATCCACCGCGTCGCCCAAGAGCTCTCCACGCTGATGGCGCCGCGTGCCTAGCACATGCCGCGGTTTCCTGGCCGAGCGCGATCTTTTCCACGGCGCTCGAATCCACGCGTCGCCCCTCCCAGCCCCAACGCGCGGAGCGCCCTACAACCTAAATGCTAAATGCTACATCCTAAATGCCACAGGCCGCTCTTCGACTTCACCGCTGC
>NZ_JBDUCX010000013.1:0-43524 GCF_040003245.1 Chthoniobacter sp. | reverse complement strand
AAATTGCGGAACGGCATCGGGGAAGAACCTCAACCCAACAGCATCAGAGCCAGAGAGCGAGCCGGGGTTTTCAAAAAAGGTGTTATGAAAATTATACGAGCCGGCGAGTTTGGCATCACGGCTGCTTAATAAGCCGTCTGTGACGCCGCTGGTTTACCTGCGACCCACGCAAACAAAACAAAACATCCAATCATACATAAAACCATGTTGCAGAAACTGAACAAAAACCGTGGGGGCTTCACCCTCGTTGAAATCATGATCGTGGTCGCCATCATCGCGTTGCTCGCGGCGATCGCCGTCCCCAACTTCCTCCGGGCTCGCAAGCGCTCGCAGGCCACCCGCATCCTCGAAGATCTCCGCATCATTGATTCGGCCATCGACCAGTACGCGATCGAAAATAACAAACAGAGCGGCGCCACCGTCCAGTGGGCCGACATCCAGAACTACTGCAAGAAGGGCTCCGTGATTTATAATTCCGGCGGCACCGACATGCTCGGCAACCTTTACAGCGGTGGCTCCTTCTCGGTGGACTCCCTGCCCAAGCTCAGCGCCACCAGCTTCGGCAAGCTGTCCGACGTGGCCCCGAGCGACTTCTGGTCCCCCTTCTACCCCTGAGCTACTTAGCTTAGCGTAGAGATTACTTTTCAGCCGCTCCCCTGTTCGCAGGCGGGGCGGCTGAATCTTTTTTGCGGGGCCTCCCCTTGTCCCAGCCAGACGCAGTAGACAACAAGGGCAAGCCGGAGGCGTCGCGTCGCTGGGCCTGACGGACCGCTTTGCAAAACGGGAGAACTGAGGTCTGATCTTCAACCATGTGGCCCCGATTGCTTTCCTTTCCCTCCATCGCGTGCGTGGTGGTTCTGCTCATGACGTTGACCAGGCAGGGTATGGCGGAAGAAGACAAGCCGGCAGCCTACCTGGCGCAACGCGTCCTTTCGCCGACCAAGTCTTTCGTGCTGGAACTGCGGGGGAAGGCGAAGGACTGGGCGCCGGAACTATGGATTACCTCACGGCAAGCGCCGGCGCGGAGGCGTCTGATCTTTGATTTCGGCCGACCCATTTCCAGTGCGGAATTCACCAAGGACGAGCGATACATCGTGGTGTTCTGGGGCGGGGGCGCTCTGGGGCAAATGGTGGCTGTCCTCGAGAGAACCGGGCGCGACGAATACGAGTTTCAAAAGGGCGACATTCCGATCCTGGCGTGGAAGGCATATCGGCGCGCCAGTCATCTGGGAGCGCGAACGGATTTCATCACTATCTACTGCGGGCGGGTCGCGATCGAGAATGCGCCTGCAGCCGTGGTTTTCTCTTTGCGGGGCGATCACGATGCCATTGCCGGAAGGCAGACGCAGTTCGGGCCGGTCTATTATCGCTACCTGCTGGAACAACGAAAGCTGACGATCATTCCCCGCCCGCTGCGAAGGGCAGACTGAGTCGGGATTCTACTTCGCGCCCGCAGAGGACATGGAGCATCGTGCCCGGGATCGCATTCGGCGGTCATAGACCGCCGCTACAGTTCAGAGCGCAAACCTCACCGCTGCCCTGCAAGTCCGATTATTTCCGCCGGGCTTTGGCGGACTTGGGCAAGAGCGCGTCCGGCGTGACTTTTTTCACGAGATCCGTGACCGCATCGATTCCGGTCTGGACGCCTTCTTTGACGGAGCGCATCAAGCCGGTCGCTTTCTTCTTTCCGGTCTTCGCCTTGGCCGAAGTCTTTCTGGCCACGGGTTTGGTGGCGGCTTTGACTTTTGCGGTCGCTTTTTTGGCCGCGGGTTTCGCCTTGGCGGCGACTTTCTTCGCGCTGGATTTCACGGTCTTGGTTGCTGCTTTGGTTTTGGAGGGCATAGAGGTGGGGTTATTGGAGATGGTGGAAGAATGAGTGGAAAACGGTTGGGAAGTTAGTTGGGGTGCACGGCGTCCTTGATGGCGTCGCCGGCTTTCCGGGCGCCTTCCTGCACGCTTTCCCCGACTTTCTGGGCGGCGTCCCTGGCCTTGTCGGCTCCGGTGCGGTCGTCGGCCGGCCTGGCGGCTTCGATCGGTGTTCCGGCTTGGGCGGCGGTGAAGCGGAGCGCTTCCGCAGCCCGATAACTTTGCATATTCTCGAGCTTCGCGGCCGCCTTGGCCCGCGCGTCGCCATCGTGCTTGGCGACGTACTCTTGCAACTCGGCAATTTCCTCGTCGAGCCTGGCCAGCGTCTTGTTTACTTCGGCTTTATGCGCGGCGGTGGGCTCGCGTTGGTAATCGTCAACGGCCGCGCCGAGACGGGTGGTTTCCAGCGTCTTGGTCTGGGCGACGGGCTCCGGAATCGGCGTGGCGGGAACCGTTTCGACGACAGCGACTTTGCGTTCACACGCGCCGAGACTGACTAGAGCGGCCAACGCGAGGACTGGGAGGAGAGGATGTTTCATTATCACATCCATCGGCGGCCGAAGCTATAGCGGAGGTATCAATGCGCGTTGAACGGAAGCGGTCTGCATCCGGTGCCCCTCGTCCCCTCGGAAGAGCGACTGCACCACATTTCGTAATTGACCTGACTGAACCACGCGACCCGGTTT
Source organism: Chthoniobacter sp. (assembly GCF_040003245.1). Classification (NCBI taxonomy): domain Bacteria; kingdom Pseudomonadati; phylum Verrucomicrobiota; class Spartobacteria; order Chthoniobacterales; family Chthoniobacteraceae; genus Chthoniobacter; species Chthoniobacter sp. The sequence continues at coordinate 40,972 of NZ_JBDUCX010000013.1, read as the reverse complement.
CCGAAGAGGGATCAATCAGGAACCAGACGAACCACCTCCGCCCGCCTCCGGTTTTTGCACCATTGCGCCATGGGCATTTATGCCGTCCGCCTCCGCCCCGGCATTATCTGCGGTCCGCCCAGCCTCGGCTCCTGTTTTCCTGCTTTCCTGATTCCTACTCTTTCTCCTCAAGCCTATCTGCGATGGCAAAATTCGCGCGCGATGGCACCTCAAGCCCTGCAACGCGAATCCCTGTAGCCGGGGTTAATCAACCCGACTACAGGGATAACAGCGTGTTCCTAACTCGCGATGGAAGGTATCGGACCCGTCTTAGAACGTGATACGAATCCCGCCGGTGACGGCGTTGGAGATGTAGTGCGAGCGGCCCAGTTCTCCATCGTAGTAGAGGAACGTGGTGCAGCGGTTGGAGCACTGGACGGCGAAGCCGGCGCCGAGCAGCAAGCTGTCGCGACCGATCTCCGTGCCGACGGAGTCGAAGGTGCCGCCACCGCCGGCGGCGAAGCTGGAAGCGACCGTGCTGCTGACGTCGCCAAACTCATGCTGCCAGGCGGCGCGCAGTTCCGGACGGACGATCACGCTGCCGGCATGCCACTCGTAGCTGGCCTTGAAGCCGAGCGACAGGCGCTCGGATTCGGTGTGGCTGCCGTTGACTTGCAGCGGAACCAGCGAGCCGTGCTCGGTGTAGCCGTTGACGCCCGTGTAGGTGTAATTGAAGCTGGCCGTCGGGCCAAAGGTGAGGGCGCCTGCCTTGATATCGTAGCCGGTGCCGATGAGCACATTGAGGTCGCCACCATCGGTGTCGCTGCGCGCGTCGCCGCCGAGGGCGCTGCGGCGATTGTCGTAGCTGGTGTAACCGCCGGTGACGGCTGCGTCCGCATACCAACCGCCCACGAAGGTGGTGGCATAGATGCCAAGCTTGCCGCCATTGACCCAGGTGCGGCCGTTGTCCTCCAGGTCGATGCCCGCGCCGGTGTAGCCGGCCATGACGCCGATGGCGAAGTTGGGCGTCAATTTATAGTCGAGACCGAGGGTGAAACCGCCGCTGGACAGAGCATAACCGCGGGCATTCTCCGTGCCGCTCACGTTGACCCATTCACCGGTGCCGGAGAGGAAGGCGCCCCAACGGTCTTCGGGCGGGGCAACATCTTTGACATCCTTGGATTCCTTGCCGTCATCGCCGCGAGGTCCGGCGGCGCCGGTGCGGAAGTTGATAGCACCGGTGTAGCTGGGATTATCGCCATTGATGGCCAGGCCTTGGGCGCTGAAACCGCCGGTCGAACCGACGAGGGGATTCGCGATCCCGGCGCGGATGACCGTGGTGCGGCCCTGGACGTTGTTCGAATGGACCTGCGCGGTGGAGGCGCCGGCACTTTGCATGACGGCCGATTCTTCGGGAGCCACGCGGTCGAGGTTGTGCGTCAAATTCTGGACGCCATCGACGGCAATGAAGTTGAAGACTTTGGCGTAGCGCGGATCGCCGGCGACGGCATCGAGGGCGTTGGCGACGGATTGCTGGTTGGGACTGTAGGAAATCCCATTCGGCGCGGTGCCGAAGACACCACCCGAGGTCAGGACTACGGTGTTGCGGTTGCTATAATCGGCCGACAGGATGGGGCCGCCGAACGGCGAGTTGACTTCGGCGAAGGCCCCACTCACGCCGCCGTCGGCTTTGATGATGGTGAACTTCGCGCCCGTCTTCGGGGTGTAGCCGCCGAGGAACACGGCACTGGCCGTGCCATCGAGGCTGGCTTTGCCCTTGATCACGAGCTGGCTGTAGGAGCTTTCCGAAGAGATGGGGACGAAGAGGGTGCCCTTCTTGCCCTGCTTGAAATCGCCGCCCACCTTGATGGTGCCGGGCGCCACGAGAAGTGCTGCCGTGTGGCCGGAGATGAGCTTGCCGCCCGCGAGGAAGGCATTGTTGGTCAGGTTGCCGGTCACCGTGAAATCGCCGCCGAGGCCGCCGTTCTGCACGACGACATTGCCTTTGACCGTCTGGAACAAAATCAAATCGCCGGTGCCTTGCTTGGTCAAAGTGCCGCCGGGCAGATTGATGACGGAGTCGATGGTAGCGATGGCATCTCCGTTCACCGTCACGCCGCCTTGGGTGAGGGTCAGCGGAGCGTAGGGGTAAAAGAAACCAGGGATCGTGTCTCCCGGGATCGAGGTGAGCGTGTAGTTATCGTTGAAGACGAGATTGGCGGCAATCGGTCCACCCTGGCCGGAGTCGACGAGGAGGATTTCACTGCCATTCGGGTTGGCGCCGACGAAAGAAGGGTTGGAGGAAGGAGGGATCGGCGAAGGGAAAATCGCGTTATCCGAACCAGTCGGGGTGACAAACCCACTCCAGTTTTGTTGAAAAGAGGAGCCTGCAGACCAGACCGGATAGGGGTCAACGCTAATCCAAGTCCGATCTACCGCGTGAGCGGACGAGCCAAAACCTGCGCAAAGCGCCGCGATACCCGTGGCGAGAATGGCGATTGAACGGCGGGGGAGCTTCATTGTCATAAGAAATAAGTTGGGATTATTGAACACCGTGGAAACCCGCACAGCCGTCATGACCCGCGAGCGTCGAGTGCGCTTGTAGGAAATTGACTACAGCGGTGTCAACTATCTCTTCACCGGAAAAGGCCTTTTTTTTAAGTTAAACAATCGCGGTACTTTGTGACTGGTGGAGAAAGCGGTGAGACCTATTAGGAATTGGAAGTTGTCTGTCGGGTGGTGGAGGGAGCGACTGAAGGATTGGGTAATCCAGCAATGCCGGGGCGTGCTCTCCGCACAGAAATTGATAGCGTCACTCCTAATGAGCAAAGCAGCGGTCGTGAGAGAGAACATGACAGCCGCCCACGAAAAAATCGGTTGCCCATATCGCAGCGGACTGTAAATATACGTGGAACCCCCCATGAAATTTGACTCCTTCCATTTGCGCTCCGCCCTCGTCGGCTGGGGCATCGCTTGCTTGATTTTCGCCGTCACGACGTTGCTGCGGGCTCATCATTGAGTCCTAAGGCGGGTTGAATATCCCGGGCCGGGGCGGCTGCGAGTAACTAAAACGACTGCGGCATTCAGTCACACAAAACGCGTCACCCACGTAAAATTCTACCGGAGAAAATATGGAAAATGTTGCTTTTATAGGTATTAACCCTTACATTTTTGCATGCCTCAATTCTTCCTCTATTGCGCCGGAGAAGGAAAATTCATCCTCAAGCTGGCCGGAGAGACGACGACTTCGGAGTTTACGGATATCGTGGCCGCGGTGATGGCCGCGAGGATGAGGCATTCCAAGGCGGCACTGGTGGTATACGATGCCGCCGGCGGGGTGGTGATGGATACCTTCATCTAAGCGGCGCGGACCGGAGGCCGTGAGCGCGACGGGAAATTCCGAGGACTCGAGCGTTCGCATCGTCAGCGAATGAAAGCAAATCAAGCCGAATTAAGGTAAATCAAGCCTTCTCAAGCCTCCAAAATTTTCTCCCGCGCGTGCTGGCCGCGCACTCTTTTATGGCGGTGCGGGAGCGGCACCGATTTCCTCCGCATGATGCTGGAAAGCGGCGCGCTGGGCGGGAGTGGCCTGCCGGGCGGCCGCGTCGAGCGCCGGCCAGTGGGTGCGCGCTTCGGCGGGTGGGACGCATTGGAACCATTGCAGTTGCAGCGCAGGGTGATCCTGGGCGAGGGCGAGGAGTTGAGCGCGGAAAGCGGGGGCGTCCGGCGCGGCGTCGAGCATGGCGCCGTACAGCGAGGTATCGTCCGGGGAGCGCCGCACGGCATCGCGCCAGGCGTTGAGGGTGAGGGCCGGCTGGGCTTGCAACCAGAAGAGGCCTTCCTCGAATGGCACACCGGCATAGTGCGGCTCGAGGAGGCGGGCGCGGCGAAAGTCGGCGAGGGCGGCGAGCGTTTTTCCCAAGCAAGCGCGCGCTCCAGCGCGGGCGAAATACGCGCGCCAATCGAGCGGCGCACGCGCCAGCGCGCGATCGGCGGCGGCCTCGGATTCGGCGAAGCGCCCGGCACGAGAGAGGGTCTGCGCGCGGGAGGTTTCGTCGGGCAGGCGCGCGAGGACGAAGGCGGCGGCGAGCGCGAGCACGCCGAAGACGCGTGAGCAGGCGGCGGCGATTTTCGAATCGGGCGACGCCGGCACATCGAGGCGCGCCAGGACCATGACGAACAGGGCCAGCAAGGCCGATCCCAAACGATGTCCGGGCACATCGATGGCGGCATGGAGGAGCGCGGCGAGCGCGGCGGCGAGGGCCACTCCGCGGAGACGCCGTTGCGAGCCGGGTGCGAGTGGCAGCGCGTGGCGCAAGACAAGAAAAGCAACGACCAGCGCGAAGACCACGCCGAGCCAGCCGAGGTCGGTGGCGAGCCAGAGCCAATCGCTCTCGGGATGAAGCACGCTTTGCTGGCTCACCGACGCGCTGCGATAGAGCGGGAAGAGCGCCTGAAAATTCCCCAGCCCGGCGCCGCACCACGGGGACGCGTGCACGAGCGCGAGGGTATCGCGCCAAATGAAAACCCGGAAGACGACCTCGGAATCCGCGCCGCCGGCGAAGCGCGCCGCGAACGAACCGCCGCCGATGAGCACCAGCGAAACCAGCACGAGCACGAGCGAGGCGCCGACGGCGAGCGTCTTCCACGACCGGCGTTGCCATGCTTCCAGCGCGGACCACAAGGCGGCCGCGCCGAGAAAGAGCAGCAGGCCGCCTCGCGAGAAATTCACGACCAGGGCCACCAGGATGACGGCGGCGCCGAGCAACCAAGGCAGCGCCTTGCGCCAGTCGCGTCGCCAGGCATCCGCGGCGCAGCCGAGGGCGAGCAGGCCACCGAGCGCGAAGACGTGGCCGGTGTGATTGCGATTGGGAAACGGCCCGAACGTAGGGGCGGAGAGCCAGCCCGGCACGGCAAGATGCAGCGCGCGGGCGGCGAGCGCGGTCGCGGCGATCAAGACCAGGCCGCCCGCAAGAAGGCGCATGGCGGTGCGGCGCGCGGCGGGGTTCCACTTTTGGCCGAGCAACCACGCCAGCCAGGCCAGGCCGATCACGAGCCAGAGCAGAGCCTCGACGGAAAGCCATGGCTGCGGGGAAACGGTGCCAGGCAGCGGAATGCCGATCGAGGCCAGGCCCCGCCGCCACGGCTCCGCGGCAAACCATGCCGCGGGCAGCCACGCCGTCGCCGCGAGGACGAGCAGGCCGCACGCACAAACGATCATCCCCCGCTCCGGCACACGGCGCGCGGGGGCGAGCAGCCACAACAATCCCAAGCCGATCAAGACAACGGCTTGCGCCGGGTGGGTGGTGGCTCCGCCATAGGCGATCGCGACGAGGACGAGCAACGCGGCGCCCGCAGCCGCGCGAGCGGTGGCACGCGACGGCGTCTTTTCCGGCGGCGTCATACGGCGGTCGGGGGCGGCCGGAGCATTTGCCAGATCGTGCGCAGGACGATGCCGAGGTCGAGAGCGGGCGACCAATTCTCCAGGTAAATGAGATCGGATTGCAGGCGCACCGCGATGTCCTCGGGCGTGCGCGCCTCACCGCGAAAGCCGCGCACTTGCGCCAGCCCGGTGATGCCGGGCTTGATCAACGTGCGTAGGTGATATTCCGCGATCACCTCGGCGAACTGGCGGTTGTGCTCCACGAGGTGCGGGCGCGGGCCGACGACACTCATCTCGCCGCCGAGGACGTTGATGAATTGCGGGATCTCATCGAGGCTGAAGCGGCGCAGCCAGCGACCCACGGGGAACACACGCGCGTCGCCCGGCGTGGCCTGCACCGATTCGTCCGCGGAAGCGGGGTGCATCGTGCGGAACTTGAGGATTTCAAAGGGGCGGTTTTGCAGTCCCGCGCGTTTCTGCCGATGCCAGAGCGGGCCTGATGATTGCAGCCGGTGGCAAAGCCAGACGAAGACGATGAGCCACGGGAGAACGAGGACGACGACCAGCGAAGCGAAGAGGAGATCGAAGGTGCGCTTGAGCACACGGTTGAACGGGTTTTCCAGCGGTTCCTCGTGCAGCGTTATGAGGTTGATGCCTTCGTCGACGACGCAGGAGATCGGATGGTGAATCTTCTCGGCGAGATCGTTGACGATGAGCAGGCGCATCCCCCGCTGCTGGCATTTCCCGAGCAGCGTGCGCGTGACTTGCGGGTCGCAGAGTTCGAGCAGGATGACCTGGGCAATTTCCGAAGTGCGGCAGATTTCGTCGAGCTGCTCGATCGTTCCCATTACCGGGACGAGGCCGTTTTCCGGCACCGCCGTCGAGCCGTCGAGGGTGATGACGCCGACGATGCGCAGCCCAAACTGCCGCTTTTGCTTCAGCCAGAATTCCAGCAGACCGACGCGGCTCGACGGACCCACGAGCAAGGTGGCGAGGTCGCGCTCCTGGGCAAAAAGCTGGCGCGCGAAACGCAAGGGCAGCGTGGCATTGCTCCACAACAAAACGCCGTAGAGGGAGACCGAGAAGCCCGCGAGGAACGTGCGAGAGATCGTGTAATCCTTGGCAAAGGCGACAAAGACGAGCACCCCGCCCATGGCAAAGGCGACCTGCCGCGAGGCAACAGGCAACTGCCGCACCAGGCTGCTATCGTAGATGGCGGCGGTGACCTTGTCCGCCCCGCGGGTGAGCACCTCGACCCCGAGGCCGCCGAGCACGAGCGCCCAAAAGATCGCGTAGTGCGCGGTGAAGATGGCCGTCCCGGGCGCGACGGCGAGCGTGTAGGCGGCGAAGAGTCCCCAGTACAGCGCCGTGACCAATCCGGCTTGGGCAAAAGCCAGCAAGCGCCGCAGCCCGCGTGAGCGTTGCACGATCATGGCGCCGGGAGAAGGGAGGATTTTGGAGGGAGGCGCATCGGGCGAAAAACAACGCCGCACCTCTGAACGAGACAGAGGAGTTCGTCAAATATCTACCGGCTGTTTTTACGTATTTGTGCGAGCCTCCGGCTTTCGCATCGGCAGACGGGCGCCGATGCTACGCCCAAACTGGCCGGCTACGAAATATCCAGGTCCAGCGCGGCGTGCAGCTTCTTCAAGTTGGGCAGGGATTTGCCCTGCCACGGGATGCGCTGCGAACCCTTCACCTTGATCGCGACGCCCGGCTCCTTGCGGACGTTGATCACGAATTTGGCGAGCAGGTTGATGCCGGAGCTGTTGAGGAACTCGAGGTTGGTGAGGTCGATGATGATCGACCCCGGGTTCGCGGCCAGCGTGTTCACGAGCAGCTCATTGATCGGAGCGTACGCATCGGTGCCGCTCAAGCGCATCGTGCCCTCGAAAAAGACCACGTTGCCTTCCGCCCAGACTTTGTATTCGGCGTCTTTGTTTTCCATAAAGTGATTTCCAGTTACGTTGCGTTGTTATTCCAAATTCAGTTGTGCGGTGGTGGTGAGGTGAACGGGAGCGCCCGCGGCCGACTCCTTCTTTTCGAAACACCAGGAGATCTTGGCTCCATAATCGTTCATCAGCGTGAGCAAACCGAGACCCGATCCGCCGCTCTCTCCGGCGGCATTCGCTTCGATGCGCTGAATGAGCAACTCGCCGGGATCGCCGTTGGTGATCTCCTCCAGCAACCCTTGGAAGGTGCGGCTCGTCTCCTCTGCGATCCAATTGCCGATCTCGAGGACGAACAGGTGGCCCGCGAGCCCGGTCACGATGTCGACGTCGCCGCCGGCGCGAAACTTGACGGCGTTTTCGATGAGTTCGTTGGCCATGTAACTGATGCCGTGGCCCGCGTCGTTGAGCTTCCCGGCAAAGCCGTTGGCCGAGAGGACATTCGAATACCACTGGCTGAGGAAATCCGCGCAGATGCTGCAATGCGCCCATTTCAAAGCCAGTTGCTCAGCGCAAAACTGGATCTTCGCCACGTGTTGCAACGCGCCGTTCAATTCCGACATTTCACCGAATTGGGTTTTCATCGCCTAGAGATGTTTAATGACCACGAGCGTAATGTCGTCGTGAATCTTTTGCGTGTCGATGTGGGCCAGGACATCGCGAATGATATTCTGCTTGATCTCCTGCGCGGTGCCGGCGCGATGGCGGTTGGCGCTCTCGCAAAGGCTTTCCACGCCGAAGAGTTTCCCCTGCGGGCTTTCGGCTTCGGTAACTCCGTCGGTGTAGAGAATCACGATGTCTTCGCTGTCAAAGGGGAGCGCGCGGCTATTGACGAACTGCGAGATATCAGCCTCGAGGCCGATGGGAAATCCCAAATCGACGGTATCGATCCGCTCCACGCTCCCATCCTTGCGCACCACGATCATTTCTTCGTGCTGGCCGGTGAGGGTGATCTTGTTCTCCGAGTAATCGATGAAGGAGAGGGTGAGATTGTTCGCCGACTCCGTTCGCGCCACGTTCTTGAAGATCGCGTTGTTGAGCACCTTCATAAAGGTGCACGAATCCATGTCGCCGCTCTCCAGTAGCGCGCGAGCGGCCGATTGCACCATGAGCATGAGCACCCCGCTTTCGAGGCCGTGGCCGGTGACATCGCCGATGCCGATCTTCACCCGCGAGCCGGCTTGCAGGACGTCGTAATAATCGCCGCCGACTTCGCTGGCCGCTTCCATGTGGCCCGCGATATCGAGCCGGGAAACGCTGCTCAGTTCCAGCGGCTTGGGCAGCACCATGCTTTGAATGCGGCGCGCGACGTCGAGTTCGGCGCCCATACGCACATTCTCGCCTTTCAGCTTTTCATTGAGCGCCTGAATCTCGCGATTGGCCTCGCCGAGCTTATGGGTGCGTTCTTCCACCAATTGCTCGAGGTTGCCCGTATAGCTTTGAATCTCCTCGGCCATCTTGTTGAAGGCCCGGCCGAGTTCGCCGACTTCGTCTCCGCTGGGAATCTCGACGCGCACGCTGTAATCCTTGCGCTCCAGGCGCCGGGCGGCCCCGGCGAGCGCTATCAAGCCCGCGGTGATGCGTTTCGAAATGCCAACGACCACACTAAGAACAACGGCCAGACTAAAAATGAGGATGGCAATCTGCCAGTTGCGAATGCGCGCCGTCGCCGTCTCCATCTTGCTCTCCGCGGAATAAAGGGACGCGTAGACTTCGCGCTCCGGGACCACGAAGCCGAGGGTCAAGTGGTCGCTCCCAATCTTGCCGTCCGCCCATAGGTTGATTTCCGGCAAGCGGCGCAGCACCACCAGATACGGCGCGCGGGCGGCTCCGGCCTTGAGGTGGATACGTTGCATGGATGTTTTCATGTCCGCGGGCAACTTCATCGAGGCCACATCCGGATAGGCGCTCTTGCCCAAGCTTCGGACCATGTTGGTCACCCCGGCGGTGGCACTGTCGTTTTGCATTTGGATGCCCAGCGTCTTTTCCCCTTGGGATTTGATGGCCAGTACGTTGCCGTCTGACGACGCGAGGAAGCCGAAGCCCGTATCCGCCACACGGACATTGTTCACCAGATCGGCCAATTGCTCGAGCGTGATGTCCACCGCCACCGCGCCCGCACAGTCCGTTCTCTCTTTGTTCCAGAGCGGATGGAAAAACGTGACGATGAGGTTTCCGGTGATGGCATCGGTGTACGGCGCGGTGCTGGTGACCAGGTTGTCGTTATGCTTGATTTTCGGATCGTGTAACCACGCCTGCCATCCCTCGTAAACGCCCGGGAAAAAGAAATCCCAGAAGTTCTTATCATTATGCCCGGGATATAACTTATCGAAGGTCTGCGCCTGGTCGGAGTACGGCGTGGTCCGCATGATCGGGCGGTCCTTCGGCCCCATGTAGTACATCTGCAGCTTGCGCGATCCCGTGGACATCAGGCTGCCGCTCATCAAGTCGAAGATCGCGGTGTTTTGGATATCACGACGAATTGCCGGCAGAGGTTGCTTGTCCGGCCCGAGAAGATAGCCCCAGACACTCAGCACCGAGGTGGCGCCCTTTTCGTTTTGCGCCCATTTCCCGGCTTGATCGTAAGTCAGCGGCGGAGTGAAATCCGGAGCTTGAGCGACCGCATCGCCGATCTTGCCCTGCACCTCCGGATGGTCGATGAGCGTCTGCATCGATCCGGCGAGGGTTGTGACTTCGGAAAAGACGCCCGACAGCAGCAAGTTCGCGCGGAGCGCGGTCGTTTGGATGTAATTCTCGAGATATTCGTTGCTCGCCTTTTCCAAGCCGTGCTTGATCTCGACCGAGGCATCGCGGCCGAGTCGGTGCACGTTCCAGAGCGCGACGCTGCCGCTGAGCAGCAGATCCAGCATCACGCCCGCACCGACGACGAGAATGAACTTCGTCCGGAAACTTTTGATCCGCAGCCTGGCCCCCATCCGTTCGCTCCAGGTCATAGCGGTTTGCGTCCGGAAGCGATCCAAATAGGCCAGCCCGCATAGCCCTTCGGATGCAAGGCCGCGGCAATGTGATCCTGGAAACCCTGGCGGAAGCGGGAGATGAATTCCGGGGTATCTCCCCGTTTCACCGCCATCTCACCGGCATAGACATCCTCCCAAGCCTGGATCACATCGGCGAAATCCTTGGGGTCCCCATCCAGGTTGGTCACCATGATGGATTCCATGCGGATGTCATCGAAACCTGTGTCTTGCAGATAGCGGCGGCTTTTCGGCCCGAGCTCGATATCCATTTCAAAGTGCGCCCAGAGTCTCGCGACTTCCTCGTAAGTCCAGGCGATTGAGGCCGCGCGCGGCTCACCGAGACAATGGGAATTCTTTTCGTTCGAGATATAGACGCGCCCGCCCGGCTTGCAGATGCGGAATAGCTCCTTGAGGATTAGCTCGGGTTTGTTGAAGACTTGCAGCGAGTGACGGCAGGTCACGAAATCAAACTGGTTGCTGTCGAGGAGCAGCGCGGAGGCATCCCCGTAGATGTATTCCACTTCCTTGATGCCGAATTCCTCCGCCACCTTGCGCGCATACTGGAGACTGGGCTTCGCGTGATCGACGGCGACGAGCCGCTTCGGCTTGAATTCCTTGTGCAAGAGCAGGGCGAAGTCGCCGATGCCGCAACAGATATCGGCCACTTCCTTGCCCTCGGCCATGCCGTGCCGTGGGAGAATGTTCCGCTCATGGCGCCAGGTCATCTTGGTCTGCGTGCGCAGGATGGAGATGAAGCTGCCGTTCTCCAGCACTCCCTGGCCTGGGTAAAAAGTCTGGTCGTATTGCTCGACCTGAATATTGGGGCTGATCGCACCGACGATCTTGAATTTCCGCGCGGCCCAGCCGACGACGCTCGAGACGATGACCCGCACTTTCAATTCCGGGCGGCGTTTGCTGACCGAGGTGAAAAGCGAAACCATTTCCTGGAAGGCCACGTTGTTCGCCTTGAGCAAGCGCTTGAAATTGAAGTTCAGGGTGCCGGAAACCCGGGTGAGCGCGCGCTCGAAGACATCGCGCACATCGTCCAATTCCTTCGTCTGCCGCGGGCGCATGACGCCCGCAAAGATAATCTCCTGGTTGTTGTCTTCGAACCGAACGGTGTAAGTGCTCATAAAATCTTAGGCGGCAGGGGTGCCGAGGTGCATCTCGACCACGAGTCGCACGTGGGCATCATCGAGCGTTTCATCGAGGGTGATGACGGCTCCGTAGTCCGCCGCCAGTTCGAGCAACCCGATGGCAATGTCCGGGTCCGCTTCCCCGAGCAGCGCGGTGGAATAGAGCGTGGCGACGTCACCCGAGTGGATGAATGCGACCTGCTTGCGATAGTACGTGCGGTGCGCCGCATCCACCGGGATCGTCAGTTCCACCCGATCCGCCGGCCCACTGCGTAACAATTCACAAATGATCTTCCCGCCGGCGCGATGCTGGACGAAGGCGATCTCGAAAAGCTCGTTGAGGGCCGTGGAGAGCAGATTCGCATGCAGGAATGTGTCGGGGCGATCACTGCTGACCGTGCGGGCGAGGTAATTCGCGACGCGGTCGCACTGTTGCCAGTTCGCGGCAAAATCCGCGGCAGTGAGATCGACCCGAATCAACGGGGCAGCTTGGGAAGGAGTAGTGGCATTCACGATGGGGCGGAGAAAGACCAGCACGCCGGTTTCTCTGGCAGCCCTGAGATAGCAGGGTCTATTCCAACAAGGCCTCCGATGCGCAATGAGCTTCGAAACACCCACCGATGAAAGGGAAGAGGAGTCCGCCGCAAAACCGTAGTTTTACTACCGTTGGCCACTAACTCCGAATTTACCTTGCCTCACCTCCACAGGCTGCTAATCGGCTTGCCATGGACATTCCGCCCGATTTGCAAAGCCTGACTGCTGAAGTGGAGGCATTGCGTGCCGAAAATCGACGATTGAACGAGGAACTCGGCGACATGGGGATTTTATACCAGAACACGATCGAACACGGCGAAGCGGTCGAGGACCAACTGGCCGAGAAAAACATCGAGCTGAATCGCACCAAGGAACGGCTCGACCAGGAGCTGGCGGAAGCGTGCAACTACGTCCGCTCGATGCTGCCGCCGCCGCGCCAGGATCTCCCACGCACGGAATGGCTGCTCATTCCGTCCACCGAATTGGGCGGCGATTCCTTCGGTTATCACTGGATCGATGACGACCATTTCGCCCTCTACCTGCTCGATGTGTGCGGTCACGGCGTGGGTGCCGCGCTGCTTTCCGTCACGGCGATCAATGTCCTGCGCAGCGCCTCTCTGCCGAACACGGATTTCCGGGAACCGGGCACGCTGCTCTCGGCGCTGAACGAGGCGTTCCAAATGGAAACGCAGAACAACATGTATTTCACGATCTGGTATGGCGTGTACCAGGTTTCCACGCGCCTGCTGCGCTACGCAAGCGCCGGTCATCCCCCGGCGATTCTCTTGCGGGAAAAAGCCGGTGCGTCGGAGGCGACGCTGTTGCAAGTGAAGGGCATGGTGCTCGGTGGCATGCCGGGCACGGTTTATCGCGAAGAATCCGTCACGATCGAGTCCGGCGACCGGCTCTTCCTCCTCAGCGACGGCACCTACGAAGTGGAGAAGCCCGATGGCGTGCGCCTGGAGTTTGGCGAGTTCGTGCAGTTCGCTGCGCAAGGGGCTGGCTCTGGCTCGGAATTGGAAAGAATCCTGGACTGGGTCCGTTCGATGAGTGGCGCCGGACCGCTGGACGACGACTTTACCCTCCTCAAGGTCGTCTTTTGAGGGCACTGACCAAAACCCCCAGACAATCATGATAGACCCCGGACCATGGACACCTCGATAAATCGCCTGGAAGTGCGCGTCCACGGCAAGGCATTCGAGTGCCAGGATGGCGACGTGATCGGCCGCAACGGCACGGTTGGGCAGGAGCTTTTTTCAAATCTCGAAGGTCTGGCCGAGCGGCACGTACTCATCGGCAGGAACGGATTGCTGTGGTTCCTGCTCATCCCGCGCAATGTCAAGGAACCTGCCCTGCTGGACGGCGAGCCCGCGGAACACGGGGTGCGCCACCCGCTGGAGCACAGCCACCACTTGCGCATCGGCAGCACGACGCTGCACTTCTCGGTGGTGGTCGAGACCCAGTCTTCCTCGAGAACGAATGACGAGGAGGACGAGTGTTTCGGATCAATGGCCGGCGCCGTCGCCGCCTTGGATTCCAACTTCTTCGAAATGCTGGCGAACAATGTACACGATCTCGTCGCCGTCATCGATGCGAAAGGACGGCGGCTCTGGAACAATGCAGCCTACGCGACGGTGCTCGGCTACACGCCGGCTGACATGCAAGGCACAGACTCCACGGTCGAAATTCATCCCGACGACCAGCCTTTGGTCAAAAAGACCTTCGTCGATTCGATGATTACGGAAAAAGGGAGCCGGATCGAATACCGCATGCGCCACCGCGAGGGACGCTGGGTCTTCCTGGAGTCGGACGGCGTCGTCCTGTCGAACTGGCAGGGGGTGGGGAAATGCCTCGTCATCATCGCCCGCGACGTCACGGCGCGAAAGCGCGCCGAGTACGAAATTCGCAAGCGCAACCAGCGCCAGCGCGCCCAATCCGCCGTGCTGGCCAAGTTCGCCAGTGCCACGGAATTTCATCTCGGAGATTTGCCTGTCTGCCTGGCCATGCTCACGGAGGCCATCGTGGATATGCTCCAATGCGAACGCGCGGCGGTCTGGCTCATGAATGCGGAAGCCGGACGCCTGATGTGCGCGGACCTTTTCATCAACGGCAAACCGGAGCATTCCACCGGGGAGGATTCCCTGGCCCTCGCCGACATTCCGCACTACCTGCAGTCGCTCCAGTCGGTGCGAACGCTGATTGCGGCGCAGGCAATCGATCATCCGGCGCTGCGCGAACTGAGCGATACCTATCTCTCGGCGCATGAAATCGTGACGAAGCTCGATGTACCGATTCGCCGGGGCACCGATTTGCTCGGCGTGTTGAGTTGCGAGGGCACGCACCAACACGAATGGACGATCGACGAGCAGAGCTTCGTCACCGCGCTGGCGGACCTCTTCCTCCTCGCTTACGAAACGCAGGAACGCATGCGCACCTACCAGGCTCTCCAGGAAAGCCAGCAACAACTGGCCGCGGAGACGGCGGAAGCGGCCCGCTACGTCCTCTCCCTGCTGCCCGGAAAACTCACCGGGGACATCTCCACGGACTGGCTTTTCATCCCTTCGGAGCAGTTGGGCGGCGACGCCTTTGGCTACCACTGGCTGGATGACGATCATCTCGCCATCTACCTGCTGGATGTCGTGGGCCATGGCGTCGGCGCAGCGCTGCTTTCCGTCACGGCGCTCAACGTCTTTCGCAATCAAGGCCTGCCGAACATCGATTTTCACGATCCCGCGGCGGTCCTGGTCGCGCTGAACGCCTCCTTCGAGATGGACGAGCAGAATGAGATGTACTTCACCGCTTGGTACGGCGTCTTTCACCGGCCGAGCCGGACGCTGCGCTTCTCGGCGGCAGGGCATCCGCCAGCCATCCTTTTTACCGGCGATGCACCGGCGGCGGCCACGATGGTGGAACTCAAGGCGCCTGGATTGATGATCGGCGCCGTGGCGGGGGCGGGCTATGTCACGCAGTCCACGACGCTGGGCGCTTACGGCAAGCTGTATGTATTCAGCGATGGCGCCTACGAAGTATCCAGGAGGGATGGCAGCGCGATGAGCTTCGAGGAATTCACCACCATCCTGGCCCAGCCGCCGGCCTCCGACGACGGGGACCTGGCCGGCATTGTCGAGCGCATGCGCGAAATCCAAGGCGCGAAGATGTTGCCCGACGATTGCTCGCTGATGAAGCTGGTCTTCAATTGATCTCGCAAACAAACCACTGCGGGATGTAGAACCAGCGAACCCGTTTCGGAGGCTTTTTTTATGGCCGGAGATTTCCATTTCACCCTCAAGAACCAACTATCGGACCTGGCGCCCCTGGCGGAGCAAGTGCGCACCGCGGTTGCGGATCTCGGCCTGACGGAGCGCGATTTTTTCTGCATCGATCTGGTCTGCGACGAGTTGATCACGAATACGATCAAGTATGGCTACGACGACACGAAAGAGCATGAGATCGGGGTGCATGTTTCCGTCCAGCCCACCGAGATCGTGATCGAGTTGAAAGATGACGGACATCCCTTCAATCCGCTGGAAAGTGCGACTCCCGACACGAATCTTGCTATGCAGGAGCGCCCGATCGGCGGTCTCGGCATCCATCTGCTGCGTGAAATGATGGACCGCTGCGAATACCGCCACACCGACGGAAAAAACTGTGTCACATTTCAAAAATCACGCTGATCCTCACTTCCCAATCCGATGCAATTGACGAAAGAAAAACGCGGCGAATGTTCCATCCTGATGGTTCACGGCCGGCTCGACGGCACGACGTCGCCGAAGTTTGAAGCCGAAGTCCTGGCCTGGCTCAGCGCGGGAGGGAAGGCGTTCGTGCTCGATATGGCTGGCATCAGCTTCATGAGCAGCGCGGCGTTGCGCGTGCTGCTGACGATGGCCAAGCGGGTCGGCCGGATGGGGGGAACGGTGGTGCTGTCTTCTCCCAATGCGGTCGTGAGCGAAGTATTCGAGATTTCGAATTTCTCCGCGATGTTTACGATTTGCCCCACGGTCGACGAGGGAATCGCCATCGCAACGAAAGGAGCCCCAGGCGCTGTGCCTCCGGTGCCAGCGCCCATCCCAGTACCGCCGGTTGCTGCACCCAAACCTGCTCCCGCAACACCTCCGGCGGCGGTCGCGCCTGTCATGCCGCCCGTGCCCCCACGACCACCCGTGGCCGTTCCTGCGGTGCCACCGGTTGCCAACACTCCACCCGTCGTACCAGCGACACCTCCGCCGGTCGCTGCCACCGCCCCAGCGCCGCCGCCCGTGACCTTGCCACCGGCTGCCCCAACTCCACCACCAGCAGCCCCCACACCTCCACCGGTCGCCGCACCCGCTCCTGTGGTCGAGGCGCCGCCCGCAGTTTCGGTCGCTCCGCCACCTGCGCCAGTCACACCACCTCCCGTAGTTGTTCCACTACCACCGGCTCCGGCTCCGGCACCACCTCCGGTCGCTGTCAGTGTGCCTCCGCCGGTGATTCCTCCGTCACCCTCAAAGGAAGAGGAAAAACCCGTCGCACCAACACCACCCGCAACACCCGTAGCGGCTCCGGCACCTCCTTCACCACCACCCATCGAGCCGCAGGCGAAGCCCGCCGCAATTCCCGCCGCTCCTCCACCCGTCATACCAGCGTCGGCACCAGTATCGCCAACTCCAGCGCCGCCGCCCACGGCTGCGCCGGCGCCGGCCGTGAAAAGAACCGGCCCGCTGAAGCTGGAAATCGTCGTCGGCACCCATGTCGTGGAATGCCGTGACGGCGACGTCATCGGCAGTGAAGGAACAGTCGCTCCGCACCTTTTCAAGGGCGCGGCGTCGCTCCAACCCCGGCACCTTCTGATCGGTAAAAGCCCCGACGCATGGTTTGTGATGATGCCACGCAACGTCCAGGTGGTGACCCATCTCGACAATGCCGTGCTCCCCCCCGGCGTTCGCCAAAACCTGAGCGGCGAACATCATCTCAAGGTCGGCGAGTTCGCCATGGCGCTCCGCCTGTCCGCAGGGCCGCCCCCGTCGATCAACGAATCGTTCTTCGCGAGGCTGATGAGAATACTGAACCGCGGCTGAGGCCGAATTTTCTCCGGCCGGTCCCCCAGCCTGTAGCGCGACTCAAGGCAGCACCGCCCAGACTTCCACGACACGATTCTTGTCGCGCTGCCCCTTGCCGAACATTTCCGATCCGCCCATGCCGACGGCGTGCATGACGTTCAGGATCTTGCCCTGATCCCGCAAGGCCTTGGACAAGTTCTCCGCGCGGTCCGTAGAGATCTGCAGGTTCTTCTTTTCATCACCTTTCGCATCGGCGTAGCCGAGGATGATGAGGACGGTGGTCGGGTCCGTCAGGAGCCGCTGCACATCCGGCGAGTGCAGGCCATCGACCAATTGAATGACCGCGGGGCCAGACGGCGTGACCCGACCGCTGTCGAACGTGAGGATCGCCATCTTGTACATGCCGCGCGCACGGTCGACAGCCGTGTAGAGCTTCGATCGGTTGGTCGGGGAAAGATTTGGCATCGAATCGATGCGCACCAGCACTTGCTTTTTTACCTCGGCATTCTCTTCTTTGTTTTCGATCAATGGCGTCATCGTCGCAGTGGGGGCTGGCTCCGCTGCCGGGGGCGCCGGGGTTTCCGCCACCATCGGGGTCGCCGCCGGGGCAGGAGGTTGCGCGACCAACTTCGGCGTGGCCACTGGAGCGGGAGTGGCGGGCACCGGCTCGGCCGGGACCGGAGTGACGGGGGCGGGGGGCGGTTCCGATTTCACCACCACGGGCTGGGGCGGTGCGGGTGCTGCACCAGGAGCGGAGGCCGATGGCGCCCGGGAAATCATTTTCGGGACAAAGACGAAAGCGGCGGCGATCACGAGGACACCGGCCACCGCAGCCGCAATCACCCCCATCGGCAACTTCGCGCCGCCCCCGGCCGCAGCACCCTTTCCTTCCTGCAAGGCTGCGCCGCACTCGGGGCAGCGGAACTCCGCTTCTTCAGCCACGGTGACTGGCTGCTTGGTGTAAGCCAGGGTGCAACCCGCGGCGTTGGTACAGATGCCTGTTTTCGAAGCCATGTGAGGGATGATCTTTCCCCGGAATGGTGGCAGTGACCAGCCTCATCTGGCAACTGGTTTCTGCCGCCGTCGTCGCCCCTCACGGGCCGTTCACTACCAGCGTTTTTCGACGCCGCGAGTTTCGCCGAAAAAAGAAGAGTACGGCGCCATCCAGCGGCGCGTGAAGGCCACGGTCCGCGGATGTTTGAGCGGCACCGTCCACATGCCTTCGAAAAAGCCATGTACTTCCATCCGGCGCACGGATTCCACATACAGCCAGACGATGCGCCCGAGGCGCTGGAGATCCTTGCGAACGAAGGAGCAGGTGAAGCGAATCAACAACCGGCTCATCTGGTGGTTGATGACCCAACCGACCACCTTCCCATCCTGGCGCAAGGCGACGCTCGTGCAGGGATCAAAATTTTCCTCGTGATCGAACGGTACCAAATCCTCGGCGATCCATGGTTTCTCTTCATGCGACCGCCGGATCTCGGCGCGTTCCGCTTCGGTGACATCGGTCCAGGCGACCATGTCCATGCCGGCCGGCAATTCCGTGAGCTTCATCCAGGGTGCATTCTTGATGATGGGGATGGTGCTTTTCACCACGACCATCCGGGTGACCGGTTCGTCCCACTGGCATTTCTGCAAGACGCGCTCGAAGGCTTCGATGCCGGGTTTGCCGGTCATATAGGTGGCCCGCACGCAGTGTTTCCCTTCCTCACGCAGCATGTCCTCAAAGCGCTGGAGCAAACCATGGCCGAGTCCGTGGCCGCGATCCGCCGGATCGACAAAGAGCGATAGCAAATGGGACACGTCCGGCTCTTGATCCGGCGGGAAGTATCCCAGCGCCATGCCGCACACGCGCCCGGCCTTCTTCACACCGATGGCGCAGGCGTGCTCATCGACATCCATCAAGTTCTGGAACGACGGATAGGTCATCGCCGCGTAGGGCAGCGCGTCGCCGCGTTGCAAACGGTGATACGTGATCTCTCCTTCCGACAAATCTGCGGGCTGGGCTGAGGTAGTTTGGGAGTCGTTCATAGCGGTGGTTCAAAGGCGAGGATGGAAGGCAGAGCCTCAGGTTTGGCGACACGAAGTAATTGATATCCGATTCCGGCCAGCCCGCGAAAAAAGCCGGGCTGAAAGGCGGCGTTTTGCTCCGGTTGCGTCTGGAGCGTGTACGCGCCGGCGCGCTTTGCCCGAAGGACGACGGCAGTGGCGCCCACGCTGGCGATGTGCCGCAGGCGCTCCGAGGCGAGCGATCTGGAGGCGAGGAGTGCGATTTCGATCCGCCCCATGTTTCCGCAGCACAGATGATCGAGCGTCGTGATGCCGCCGCGCACCGTGGTATCCAAGGCGATGTCCAGATCTTCGCGCACGTTTGGATCGTCCATGGCATCGAGGCAACCGAGCCGGGCCAGCGCCACGCCTGGGGCGCCGTGGCACCAGGCATTGACGAGCAAAGGCCTGATCCTGCTGCCTGGCGGCGGCAACACCGGCCAGTTGCGCGCCTCGGCATCGTAGATCGTCCTTTCGTAAACGATCGCCTCGCGCGCCGCTTGCAGGAAATCGTCGCGCTTCGTCGCGACGGACAGCTTCGTGAGTGCGTAGGCGATGCCCGAGGCGCCATGCGCGAAGCCCGCGAGCCGCGTTCCCTCGGGCTGACTCTTCCAGGCTGTGCCACCCTGCGGACCGGCAACGCGTTTAACTAACAGATGCTCGCCGCATTTTTCCGCACGCCGCAAAACGTCCGCATCGGTGGCGACCGCATGCAACGCGAGCAAGGCGAGAATCGTGCCGGCACTGCCGCCCTGAACATCCAGGACTTGATCGGCCATGATCTTCTCATCGGTAATGACCCGCGCGATGCGGCGCGCGGCTTCGAGGTAGCTCGGATCGTCGACCAGTCGATAAATGCAAACGAAGGAATACAGGACCGAGGCGAGGCCGCTGCATCCGCCGATGCCTTCCTCCGCGAGCATCTGGGCGGCGTCGGGATGCTTCAAAATGGTGCCCACCGGCCGGCAGGCTGCCCCGATCAAGGGCAGCAGTTGTTCGTTGCCAGTGACCTTGGTCAGCGCCGCGAGAAAAAGTGCGATGCCCGAAGCACCGTCGTAAAGGTAGTAGGAGACGCCGCGCTGGCCGTGGACATCGGGTTGCCAATGCGACGGGGCCACCCACGTGGCAAAGCCTTCCTTCCCGATGATCGCGCGTCCGGCAATCGCTCGGGCGAGCGACGCTGCCGCCATGATGAAGTCATCGGAGCTGAGCGGGCGAATGGTGGCCAGCACCTGTTCGACGGCATCCGGCGGATTCGACACGGCGACTTCGGGAAGGTGCGTGGGCGGAGTGAACGAAGCGCGGATCAACTCGGCTTGTTTGTTCATATCGGTATCGCTGAATTGGAGAAGGATCTCGCGGCTGGAATCATAGCTTGAACGCTCGCAACAACCGGGGACTTTTTCTCCATCCGGCAATACGAGATCCACGCTGTCCGTCGGCATCGAGAAGAAAGGCACGTCCAGGTCTTCCAGCGCTTTCTTTTCCACGCGGACGAGCGGCCAGAGGTAAGGGCGCTCCGTGGCGCGCGCGAAGGCCCCGCAGAGCCGTTCGAACACCAAGCTCCGCTCCAGGCCGTCATGGAGGTGCCGCGTATTGCGCGCCTCTCGCATAAGCAAGGCGTAGTGCTGGCTCGGGCGGAAGATGAGCCGGGCCGGGCAGCCTTTCAGGAACACAAACGCCTCCGCCAAAAATGCGTCCCGATGCTCACACAAAAATCGATACAGGCCGGCAAAGCCCGCGATGAGTTCGCCGAGATAGTCGGCGGGATTCTGCACGGCGCCATCGAGCAGGAGCACATTGTGTCCTTGCGGCTCGGTGTCGTGCTGCTGGGCGGGCTGCATCGCATCGGTGTTCACGTCCTGCCAGATGAGCCGCTGGTACTGCGACTCATAACCACCGACGCCGCCGAGGCCGCCGACATCATGCAAGCCTCCGTCGCGTCCGCGCTGCCACAACGGCAACAGGCCGATGTTCAGCACCGTGTTATTCAACACCTTGGCGGCGATCTCGAAGGCGCCTCCGCTCTCGCTCTTGGTTGACCACGCCTTCAATCTCGGCTGAAGGAGCGATTCCAGATCGACCAGCACCGGACCGCGAGCCGTGGCCACGACGTTGTCCATGTGGCAATCGCTGCCTTCGAGAGCGTACATCACGCACAGCAGAGCGCCGGCCTGCCGATAGTAGGCCCGCACATTATCCTCATCGACCGCCGGCTCCTGAGCGATGAATTCCACCCACCCGTAAGGACCGCGATGGAGCGCGCGAATCGCGGGCGGCGCGTCCTGGGCTCCATTTTTTTTGAGCCATTGCAGCACGCGATTGTACGCACCCTCCAGCGAGACATCCTTCGGCTTGTAGACCAATTTCCTTCCATTTTCGAAAGTAAGGATCGCGACCTGCCGGCCACCGTTGTGCCGGTCCGAAAGGCTCATCTGCAAATGCTCGACACGGCCCAATCCAGCGTTGGCCTGTTCAAAAAACGAGGCCAACAGACCTTGATCGTAGCGCAGCCGGGCCAGGAGTTCGCGCGTCGTCTCCACCCAGGTCAAAATCTGGCGGCAGAGCAGGCGCGCGAGAACCGGATAGGCGAGCAGGAATTCCTCCAACGGCTCGGCTTCCTGCAGAGAGCTCACATAGCGCAAAAATCGTTCGCGACCGGGCGGTGACGTCGCGTCGCTCCCGCCGACGGTCCGACGAAATTCGTGATAGAGGGCCGACGACGCCAGTTGCGAAAGCCCGGCCAGCAGATGCCACTGCAAGGCGATCCACGCGGACGGCGCCAGCAACGCGAGAGCTTCCTCGTCGGGGATTCCGAGTTTCGTGCGAGCGGCCTCCACGAAAGGCTCCAGGCACGGGGCGAACGCCGGTGCCTCCGCGAGATCGGGGGCAAGCGAATGAGTTTCGAAATACTCCCGCGAGCCCAAGGGCAAAGTGATGAGCAAACGCGCCCACTCCGGCAGTTCCGTGATCGCATCGTTCCGCTGAAGCGCGCGATGCACTTGATCTTCCGTCAGCCCGTCCCACTCGAGTTGCCGCCGAAATGCCGCGTTGTCTCCCCCGGCGGCATGCTTCTTCCAAACTTCCAACCTCGGGTCTGCCACACACGGCCCGATTCCTTTTTGCGCCGTTTTCTCCAGCCGCTCCGCGGGCGTCGCCGCGAGGTTCGCAATCCGCAACGCGACCTCGGCGGAAATGCCGGCTGTCAGTTCGTGACTGTTCAAAGGTGTGCAGACTATAGAGCCGCCTCCCGCACGATGACGGAAGGCGGCTCGTAGGTTTTGTGTCCGGGTTGGACTTACATGATCGCGCTGGGCTTGAACGAGATCTTGGTATTCATCATACCGGCTCCCGTGACGTTGCACGAGAAGGTGTCGTTCTTGCCGCCGGCGACCTGCTCGAGGTCGGCGTCGGAGAGCTCAGCGCCGGAAGCGACTTCGTAGGGCAGAACGAAGTAGAGGGTCTTCGGGCCTTCTTCCACAACCTTGATTTCCAAGTCGGAAGGCAGCGCGTTGTTGAGCTGCTTCTCGATCATGGTCTTCGGAGACTTGAGGAAGAGCGCACGATATTCCGGATACTTGATGTTCCGGGTGATGACGTCTTCGATTTCCGAGCGGCTGACAGTTTGTGCTGACATATGTTTGTGTATTTTGGTTTTTTGGTTTCGATCTCCCAACCGCGCTATGGCAGCCGTGAGGTGAGCCGCATCCTTTAGCTTGGCCCGTGCCAGAGCCTCATGAATAGTCTTAATCCTCTGTAAATAAGTAACTTATGATTTTTTCATTTTGGATACTACCCCATTATTATAGAGGCCCAGCTCCACTTCGCGGCAGCCCGATTCGACTTCCCAATTCCATGAACTACGTGGTACGACGGTCGCCAAAAACGGCAACGCATTTCGCCAGTGCATTCGGAGCCTCCGGCATCGCAAGTTCGAGCAGCGACAGATCGGTCAAGGCCAGGAGAATCGCACTTGATTCGACAGCGTCCGGGAGATGGCGGTCGAAGGTTTGTAACTGCTCCGCCGCCAGCTTCACCACAAGGGATACCATCCGAAATGCCTCGGTCGAAAGCGGTGGAGTGCCGAGATAGTTTTGCAAGCGTCCGCCTGCGCGATAACTTGGGAAATCTTCCAGTCCCATGAACCGCAGGAACCAATCCGCACGATAACCTTTCGCCGCGGCGCGGACGCCCATGAAATCGGCGATTACTTCGTCGAGTAACAAATTGCGCATCGATTGGAACACCCGCTTGGTGAAGTAGTGCGCGCACTCGTGCTCGCGTCGAATCGCGAGTGAGATACCGCGCCACGCAGCTTCATCCAAGCCCAGGCTCGAGGCCGTGACACCGCTGTAGCCTCCATCGCTGAGCAGGATGAAACGGTCTTGATAGAGCTCCTTGCGCGGCTGCAAGCGCGCAAAGCATTCGTCCCAAGTGCTCGATCCCTCGGCCAAAGCGCCTGACTCCCATTGCCTCCGCAAATCCGCGATGCGGTCCCAATTGTTGTATCCCGCCACCATGCATGCGCCTTGCGAAGGCGGAACCGCAGCCGGCTCGTTGCGTTTGGTCAGCGCGCAGAGCAGCGTCTCGAAATCGGCGCGCTCACGCGCCACCACGATTGGCAATCGGCCCGCCGGCGTCGCATAGATTTGCATTTCCAGGGCTTCCGGGGCGACCAACTGCAATCCCGCATCAGGATCGAGCGCCGGCCACATGCCACGACGAGTCGCGGCGACATAGGCCTCCGCAGTGCTCACCCCTTGCGAAATGGGAAACGCGAGCTGCACCAATTTCGTCCGCAACGTCGGGAAAACTCCGGCGTGCGCCGCTTCGGCCATGTAGCGCTCCCAGGTCGCGACGAAAGGCTCATCCGCAAGCGGAAAGCGCAGCGCGTGAGTGCGCTCGTCTTGCACGAACTCGCTCTGGTTGTAGCGGAGCAGTTCTTCGGTAACGGCCCCATCCGCACCCAATTCAGCAAGGAACGCTGCGATCCGAGCCTCGCGTTCCGGGGTCATCATCGCTCGGGCTTCAAGCCATGATGCCGCAGGAAGTCCATGAACTTGTGATACTGATCCGTCGGCACGTTAAAGAGATTCGCCAGCCTGGTGTAGTTGCCCGCGGTCTCAGTCAGTCCGCGCTGCAGCAACTGCCGCACTTGCGTCCGATTCAAATCGCGCTCCATGAACGGCGCATACACGGCGTCCCAAAAGCATTCCTTGCCATCGACCATGCGCACATAGGAATCCACTTCGGCGCCAGGCGAGGCGGCCGAGGTGGCAGCCACCGTCGCGGAACCGCAGCTGCGCTCCAACTGGGCCTCGAAATCGCACGGCTCAATAAACTCTCCATCGCTCAACGAGTAGCCAATCGTGACGATGCTCTTGAGCTCACGAATGTTGCCCGGCCACTTGTGGCTCGCGAGCAATTCGAGGGAGCGATCAGAAAATGTCTTCCGCACACCATAGGTGACCGCGAGACGCCGCAAATTCTGCTCCAGCAGCAGCCGCCAATCGTCTCCGCGATCGCGCAATGGCGGCACGTCGAGCCGGAAGTAACAGAGGCGAAAATAGAGATCGTTGCGGAACTCCTTGGCTACGATCATTTCCTGTAAGAGCCGGTTGGTCGCAGCGATCACGCGCACATTGACCGTTTGCGTCTCCGTCCCACCCACGGCGCGAAATTCGCCTTCGGCCAGCGCGCGCAGCAGCATCACCTGCGCGCTCAAGTGGAGATCGGCGATTTCATCGAGGAAAACGACTCCACGATCCGCCGTCTCGAACAGGCCGCGCCGATCGCACACCGCGCCGGTGAAGCTGCCCTTCTTGTGTCCGAACAACTCGCTGACCGTGAGGTTGCCTTCCTGGTACTGCGGGCAATTGACAGACACGAACGGCTTGTCGTTGCGGGGGCTAAGGATGTAGCAGGCCTTGGCAAAGAGTTCCTTGCCCACACCGCTCTCGCCCACGATCAGAATCGGTTCATTGAAGCGGGCAAATTTTTCCACCTTCCCCAGCAAATCGACCATGGCGGGACTGCGGCCCACGAGCTCGACGGCTTTTTCTTCGCCCCACTTTTCCGCGGAAAGCTGGCGGATGCGGGTGGCGCTATCGCACAGGAATTCGTCATTCATGGCGGCGGGACGGCGAGCCGGTCGCCGGTTTTCCGGGGGATGATATGCCCTGCGCATGGGAGCAATGGTATCGGTTTTCAAGACGCACCTCCTTTTCAGTTATGTGAATATCAGGCAATTTGACGTTTCGCCAATTCAGCAAAGTGTCCACCGCGCTCAAGTAAATCTTTGTAGGATCCTTCCTCCACGATCCTGCCCTGTTCGAGGACAATGATCCGGTCGGCATTGATGATCGTGCTCAGGCGATGCGCGACAACAATGCGCGTGGCGTGCATGGCGTCAAGGCTGTCGGTCACGATTTTCTGCGTCCGATTGTCGAGCGCACTGGTCGCTTCATCGAAGAAAAGAATGCGCGGGCGATTGACGATGGCGCGGGCAATCATCAGGCGCTGGCGCTGCCCGCCGGAGAAAGTGCCGCCACCTTCGCTGACGACGGTGTGCATACCCATGGGCATGTTCTTGATGTCTTCCTCGAGGCCGGCCATGCGCGCCGCCTCCCAGGCATCGTCGATGGTCAGCGGCAGTGCGCCGACGATGTTGCGGTAGATTTCTGTCGGGACGAGCCGGCTCGTTTGCAAGACCACGCCCATTTGCTGCCGCACCTCGCGCAGGTCGAGCGTGGCGAGATCCTGGCCGTCGAAATAGACGTTACCCGCCTCAGGCTTTTCAAAGCCAAGCAGCAGGCGGAGCAGAGTCGATTTTCCGGAGCCAGAACCGCCGACAAAGGCGATAAACTCGCCCGCTTTGATCTTCAACTCGACGTTCTTCAGGATCAAAGGCCCATCGGGTTTGTAGCGGAAATTGACGTGGAAAACCTCGATCTCACCCATGAGTTCACCCGGATACGACTTGGCATCATCGATCTCCGGCGGAGTGTTGATGATCGGCTTGAGCCGCTCGTACATGGGCACAATGGAGAGGATGCTCAACGACGCCGAGCTCAAGGCCAGCATGGCCGCGAGGAACGCGCCAAAGGCGGTGTTGAAGGCGAGGAAGTCGCCGGTGGACATCTTGAAATCGCCTCCGCTCGCATCGCTCACCGCCTTCAACGCAAACATGACGAAGAAGATCGTGATCGAGGTCAGCACCGGATAGCCGGTGTTGAACACCGCGAGGAAATTCGCGATGCGCCCGACTTGAAAGGCTACCCGTTTTTGCTCGGAAAAGCCCTTCGCCCAAACTTTGAAGGCGTGATCCTCCGCGCCGGCCACGCGCAGTTTGTTGACGCCGGTAATGAGCTGCAGGACAAGGCCGCTGATCTTGCCGCGGATGGCATACTGCTTCCGCTGATGGCGCACCTGGGCGAAATTCGCCGCCGAGGTCACGATGACCGCGACGACGACCAATCCAAACGCGGTGAAGGCCAGCTTCATGTTGTACTTGAAGAGCATGATCAGGTAGAAAACCGACGTCATGCTGCCGAGCACCGCGCTGACCCCCACCCCGGATATCGCGGCGCGAATGGAATCGATGCCCTCGGCCCGATCCGCGAGATCACCCGCGGAATAATCACGGAAGAACGTGGAAGGAAGATTCAACAACCGGTCCCAAAGCGCCGCCTGGATGGAGTAATCCATCTTTCCTTCGACGCGCAGCACGGCAATGGCGCGCGTGATCTGAAACGTCGCCGTGGCCAGCGCGGCGAAGATCAGGCCCATGGTAAATTGAAACAACTGCGAGCGCTCGGCGCCGGGGATGACTTGATCGAAAATCTGGCCCGTAAACCACGGCGTAAAAGTCCCCAGCACACCGGTGACCACGCCCATCACGACGATCATCTTGAAATCCCCAGTCAGGCCGCGCGCCCCAAATTTAACGAGGTCCACACCCTTCAAAAGACCGTCCGGGAATGGCCGGTAAAAGCTGTAGGCAAAAGGATCGAAGGTGGCCGCGACTTCCGGCGTGAGTTTGTTGCGCAAGCCGACCTGCGGATTGGCAAATTCGTAGGAGCCCGGACCTGTCGGCAGAATCGCCACTGGCTGTTTGGTGCTCCCGATGTAGGCGAGCAAAGCACCGTGATCATGCTTCCACCATTCACCGCGCAAGGCCACCGTACGGCTGCGGATGCGCGAGGCTTTTACAATGGCGCCGAGGGGGTCCATCTTCTTCCCTTCCTTGCCCGCCTCCGGATGCGGGCGCATGGTGATCCCCAAGGACTCCCCGACCAGACGGCAAACCGTCAGCAGCGGATCGCCCGAGCCATCGGCTTCCGTCTTTTGCGTGCCAGCCGTTTCATCCATCACCGACGCGATGTCGGTCAGCGCGGCTTCCTTGGCGACGCGCCGGTAATCGGCCTTGGTGCGCAGACGATTGAATTCGTCCACCGCCACGAGGCGCTTGTTGATGAATTCGCACTGGCAAAGCGTCTCGTGGAAATAGTCGAGGCCGCGCCAGATGGCCGGGTTGCCCAGCGCCGTACGGGTCGTCATGCATTGCACCCGGTGGTCGTTGTAGGGCTCAAACCACGTTTCGGTAGTGAGGGGAAACAAGGGTGGCTCCGTCTCAAAAAAGAGCTCCTGCATGCCGATGAAAAGTCCCTCAGCCTCCCTCAATTCAATCCAGGTGATCCCCTTCTTGGCGTGAATCTTCTGGCCTTTTTTGATCGCGCTTTCACCTTCCTCGGCAAGGTGCACATCGACCTTGGGGCGCGGCGTGATGTCCTTGGTCACGCCCACGGAGAGCGCCGATATCCAGCTATCGAGCAACGGGGCGAGGTATTCGCTCCACTGGGGGTCAGCCGCGACTTGCTCAAACCGGGAACGTGGCAA
This sequence comes from Chthoniobacter sp., assembly GCF_040003245.1. NCBI lineage: Bacteria > Pseudomonadati > Verrucomicrobiota > Spartobacteria > Chthoniobacterales > Chthoniobacteraceae > Chthoniobacter > Chthoniobacter sp. The sequence goes on along the minus strand of NZ_JBDUCX010000013.1, from coordinate 13,027 downwards.
ATGCCACAGGCGCGTGCCGGTCAACCCGACGGCCAGAAAGCCGTGGCCCTGCCCGTAGCGCTCCAGGTCCATGCCAAACATCACCTCGCCGGTCTTGACGGTGAGGAAGTGAGCACGAGCTCCGATTGGTTCGCCATCCTTCACCTGCACGGTAAACGCCTCGATATTGCCGGACTCCACGAACCACACATTCTCCACCCCATAGAGCAGGAAGGGACGGTTGCCACCGGCGATTTCGAGTTTCCCTTCGGACTGGAAAAAGGCCAGCGCGGGCGACTCGACCACCACGGTCTCGCTCGGCGGGGTGGCAACTGCGGCAGGAGATTCGTCGTCGGGCATGGTGTCTATTCCTTGATCAGATGCGCGTAGGCGCCGTCTGGAATGGCCTTCATCTCGTCGTGCGTTCCGCGTTGCACGACTTTGCCGCGCTCGAGAACGATGATCTCATCGGCATCGCGAATGGTGCTCAGGCGGTGCGCCACGATCAGGCACGAGCAACCGCGGCGGCGCATGGCGTCGTCAATCGCGCGTTCGGTCGTCGGGTCGAGCGCACTGGTGGCTTCATCGAGGATGAGGAAGGTCGGGTCACCGACCAGCGCGCGGGCTATTTCGAGACGCTGGCGCTGACCGCCGCTAAAATTGGTGCCAGCTTCCTCCACGTCGCTGGCGAAACCACCGGGCCGGGCCGCGATCACTTCCGCGATGGCCGCATCCTTGGCCGCGCGGGTGATGTTGATTTCTGGGATCGTCGTATCCCACATCGCCAGGTTGTCGCGCACCGTGCCTTGGAAAAGGAAGATGTCCTGGTCGACCATGCCGATAGAATTGCAAAGCAGGTTGTGCGGGATTTCATCGCGCGGCACGCCATCGAAAAGGATCTGTCCGCTCCACGGCTTGTAGAGGCCCGAGACGAGCTTCGCACAGGTCGATTTGCCGCTGCCGCTGCCGCCGACCAGCGCCACGCGCGAGCCCGGCTTGATGACGATGCTGAAATCCTCGATGAGCGGTTTTTCCAACGGGCTGTAGCCGAAGGTGACGTTGCGGAATTCCACATGGCCGGTCAGCTTGATGAGCTTGTTCAGCGGCGAATCGGCCGGCACGGTGCGCGTGTACTGGTCGTCCTGCGGATAACGCAGCACGTCGTCGAGCCGGTTCATGTCTCCCTCGAGTTCCTGCAAGGTGCTGCCGAAGGTGACGAAGGTCGTGATCGGCTTCATGAAGTTGCCGACCAGGCCCTGGAAGGCCACGAGCATGCCCATGGTGAGGTGCCCGTTCATCACACGCAGACCGCCCAGGCCGAGAATCGCCGTGGTCGTGATCGAAGTGAGCAGCGGCGGCAGCGCACCAATGCACTGGCTGTAGATGCCGAGTTCCTGCTTCGCGGCGAGCGCCTTGGCCTGGTAACCGGCCCAACGGGCAAAGAAGTCCCCTTCTCCGCCGGTGGCCTTGAGTGTCTCAATCATTTGCAAGCCGCCCATCGCGGTGCCCATGAGCTTGCCGCTTTCCTGCAAAAGACGCCGGCTGCCATCGACGCGCTTACGCGCGACCCACTTGTTAACCAGCAGATTCACTGCTCCCAGGAAGATACACGTCAGCGTCAGCACGACATCGTACTGCATCATCAGGATCGCGAAGAAACCGAGCATCGTCATGTCGAGCACGGTCGTCGTCAGTTGCCCCGAGAGCACCTGTGCGACCTTGTCGTTGATCAGCACGCGGGAGCCGATTTCACCGCCGAAGCGCTGGGAGAAAAACTCACTCGGCAGCCGCAAGACGTGGGTGAAAAACTTCGCGGAGGTGGTGAGCGCGAGCTTGGTCTCAAAGCGGAGCAGAAAGTATTTCTGCAAAAAGGTCACCACCATCGAGATCACGGCGGTGATCGACATGCCCAGGAGCAGCGGCTTCACCCAATCGGCCTTTCCGGCCACGAGATATTCGTCGACGAAAATGCGGCTGAAGGCCGGGATCACGAGCCCGGGGATGACGAGGAACAACCCGCAGAGGACGATATAAAGCAGGGCCGACTTGAATCCCTTCAGCCGCCGCATGAGGCCGGGGATGAGACTCGGCGGCTCACCGCTCGGCTTGAAGTCCGGACCCGGCTCGCAGCACAGCACCACGCCGGTGTAGCCCGCGGCCAGATCTCCATCCGTAACGATCTGCGGACCGCCCGCAGGATTGTTGAGATAGACTTTGCCGCCCTTCCAACCTTCGAGCACGAGGAAGTGATTGAAGTTCCAGAAAATGATCACCGGCATCTTCATCGTGCGCAGCGCCTCGAGCTCGTGCTTGAAACCTTTCGCCTCGAGCCCGTGCTTGCGTGCCGCCTTGAGCACGTTGTTCGCCTTACTGCCATCGCGCGAGACGCCGCAGTCCACGCGCAGCGACTCCAACGGCAGGAATTTGTGGTAGTAACCGAGGATGATGCTGAGGGCGGCCGCACCGCATTCCACCGCCTCCATTTGCAACACGGTGGGCGTCTTGACGCGATCGGCGATGAATTTACCGGTCGCAGCCGGTGGCGCTGGAGTCGTTGCTTTTGCAGCCATGCGAAATGATGACGGGGTCCGGGGTTCCGGGCGAAATCAGTGAATACCGAGAGTTTCTCTGACCAAGGGGATCACGAAGCCGATGGGTTTGCGTTCGCTCACGACGATCGATGCCGAACACAGCGTTCCACCAAACACGCCGACCGGCGGCCCGTTCGGAGACGACCACTTGTAGCCACTTTTGGTTGCTGGGTCGAGCTGGAGCGTGGCAATGACTTTCAGCGGCGAACTACTGCCGGACAAATCCTGCACCAGCCGGCCATTGCCCAGCACGCCGAGCATGCTTTCCGGAGATGAGGGATATCCGGAAATGGATTTGACGGTGCCCACCATGAACCCGAACTCCTCGGCGCGCACGGTGGATGGCGAGACGCGCACTTGCATGCCGGGCTGCACCTTTTTGCCGTCGCCGGCGGGGATATAGATCACGCCTTCCAGCGGTGTCGTGTCGAGCGTTTCCATGGTCAGGATTTTGACATCGGGGGTCACGAGCTTGCCGGGGCTCACCCCGACCTCGACCACGCGGCCGGTGTATGGGCTCACCACTTTGGAGGTGCCTTCCATCTGGCCCTGCAATTCGTTAATCGACCGACGGGCCTCATCGATGCGCGTCTCCCTCATGCTCTTTTGCTCCTGGAGCTGCTTGCGAATCGTTCCCTCCTCGGTGGTCATCTGCGTGAGCCGGACGCGGCTGCCGGAGATTTTCTCCTGCATGGCAAAGAGCTGTTGGCGCGCCCCCATCACGGCAGACTGCGTGAGAAGTCCCTTGGCCTGGAGCTCCTCCTGATTTTTGACCTTTTCCTGCAGGGGCGCGAGCTGGGACTGGTAGTCCTTGATCGACTGGTCCGTGCTGACCCGTTCCTTGGAGAGGGCGTCGAGGGCGGACCGGCTGTTCTCGAGTTCGGCCTTGGTGGACTTTTCGTTCTGGTCGACGAGCGAACTCAGAAGCGCCTTGGCGTTGTCGATTTTCATCGAAAGGCCGGATTGACCGATGGACGCCACCGCCTGGCCCTGGGTGACGACATCGCCGATCTCGACAAAGACCTTCGTGACCCGCCCGGTCGCACCGGCTTCCACTTCCAGCACCGAACCGCCACGAATGAGAATGCCCTTGCCATCGACCTTGTTGGGAATGGTGCCGAAAATCCCCCAGAGCAGCCCAATGAACAGGCAGACGCCGACGGTATCGAGAGCCAACCAGCCGATGGGTGACGTGACTCGCATGAGCATGTCGAGTTGCTCGGGCGAGGACAACCGCTCCAGGGCGGCTTTGGTGAAAAGCGACTTGGGATCAGCCATGATTGGGAACTTCCGCGAGGGAAGGAGTTATTTTTTCTTAGCCGGTTTGCCGACCGGTTTCGTCACAGGCGCCAGGGTGGGAGCCGACTGCGCGCTGGAGACCGCGTACGCTCTCACGGGTGGGAGTGTGACAAAATCCTCCCGGCTGAACACGCTCTGGACGGTGTGCGGCACCAGCGTGCCCGTATCAAAACGGAGCTGCGCGATGGCCGTGGCGTACTGCTGGCGGGCGGAGATCACCTGGAGGAGCGCGTTGGTGAGGTTCTGTTCGGTTTCGATGGTGTTAATGAGCGTCGAATTGCCCAGCTTCAGTTTCTCGCGCTCGGTCTCGAGCGCTTTTTCAAAGTCATTGGAGGATTCCAAAGCCTTGTCGATCTGGTCGCGTCCCAATTGGACGGCGCTCAGGTCCACCACGACGCTGGCGATGATACTCCGGCTCAATTGATCCGTCTGGATGAGGCTCGTGTTGTAGAACGAGGTGGATTGCTCGTACTGCCCGCGGGCGAAGTTGTTTTCCAGCGGCCAGGCAAAGCTCAAAGCCGCGGAGACGCTCGGGCCGACCTCGCGATCGAAAGCACGCCAGTACTGTTCATACTGCGAATCCTGCCCCACGCCTGCATAGCTCGTGCGCACCTGGAGGCCCATTTGCGGGCGCAGGTTGATACGCGCGGCGTCGACGAGAATTTTGCCCGAGAGTTGCATCTTCATCGCCGCCAACCGATCCGCGCGATTTTCCATGGCCACGGAGGCCAGCGCCTGGCGCGGAGCATTCCTGAGCATGGATGCGGGCAACGATTCCGGGAAGGACTCGGCCGCCAGCGGCGCGGTGAGCATCTCCCGCAAGTCGAGCCCCATGAAGACGGCGAGATTTTGCGTGGCGCTCACGAGATCCTGTTCCGCGGAAACGCGCTGCGAAGTACGGATCGCATATTGCGCCTGGATTTGCGAGAGCTCTGACGGCGCCAGTTCGTCGGCTTTGATCAATTCGCGACTCAGATCCACCAACGCACCGGCGATCAATTCCGACCGGAACAAGAGCCGCAGACGCTCCTGCGCCGCCACGACTCCCCAGTAGGCCTGGATCGTTTGCAGGACGGCTTGCGACATCGTGTGATGGAGGTTGAGCCGGCTGGCTTCCAGATTCACCGCCGCAGAACGTTCCTGGGCCGAGGCGGCAGCCCCCGAACCCTTGCCGAGAGGCACAATGACCTGCAAGCCAACCTCGGACGTACTCAGGTCGCCGATGCCCGTCCGGCGGGTGAAATTGTCATTCGAGCGGGCATATTGGACGAACGGGCCGAAGGAGATGCCGTTGCGGAACTCCTTGACCAGGTCGAGTTCGTAGCTCGTCGTCTCCGTCTTGCGGACGGTGATCGGCGGGAACTGCTCGATCTGTTTGTTCAATTGCTTGAGCTGGGATTTCAACCCGGTAAGAATTTGCGATTGCACCTGCGCCCCGAGGTCGGTGCTCTGTTTCCTGATCTTTTGGATTTGCGCCAATTGCTCCGGCGTGGCCACCGCATCCAGGATTTGATCCGCCAAGTCCTGAATCTGCTGGTCAATCTGGTTCTGCAGGTCCGCGGTCGCCTTCGCCTTCGGGTCGGTGATGCTCGAGGTGTCGGGCAAGGGCTTGATGCCGGCTTTCAGCGACGCGATCTCGGCCTCCGACTGAACGATGCCCTTTTCCAACACACCTCGTTTGACCTGATTCTGATGGAAGGCGTCTTGCTGCGCCTTGGCCTGATCCGGCGGCAATTCGTTTTGCTGATACGCCCAGCGGACATTCCCGGTGAGGGTGGTATCGAATTGCCCCGTCGCGGAGCGCAAGCTGGCCCTAGCCTGGGCCACGTCTTCCGCGGTGAGCTTGATCGCGGGGTTCTTTAGCAGCGTGATTCTTACCGCATCGAGCAGCCCGATGCGATGCGTGCTGATCGTTCCTTCCACTTCGGAGGCTTTTTCGGAGGCATCCGCTTTCGAAGGCACGGGCGGTAACGTCTTGTCCTTGAACTTCGGTGGCGCAGTCCTCGCATTGCCATTGATCGGCGGGATCAAGGGCGTGGTGGTCGAAGGTGGCACAGTCGTACCGTCCGGCAATGTGGGGTTCGCCGGATCGGCCGGTGTGATGAGGGGCGGACTAAGCGGATCGGTGGCGGGCGTCGCCGTCGGTATGGTGGGAACCGGAGTAGCGGGCTTCTGATCTGGGGCGGCTGCGGAGGCGTCCGTCGCTGCTGCGACCAGAACGCTCGGATTGCCTTTCGATTTTTGGGCGGTCTTGGATTTCGCCGCGCCGGGATCCGCGCCGTAGGCCGCGACGCTCACGCCCAGCAGACCAAATAATATCCCGCGAAAAATGTCGGAGCCTGCGTGTGAACTCATATTGGGGAGCGACTTTAGGTTAAAGGCGTCGAGTAATCCGTCTTACCACGGTGGTTAAATACGGGTTTATACGGATTTCTCGCCTACCAACTTTCAGATAGGGTTCTTTTCTGAGGCGAGCCCTCCTGGCAGACAAGCCTTTTTTACTCCAATTTGCGCCGATCATTAGGCAACGGCCTTTGGGCAGCAACCAGGGTGGCGTGACACGCTACGAACCGACCCAACAATGACGGTGCTGAGGCCTCCGATTCCGGCTCACTCCTGATAGCCATTCTCGGTCATGATGGTCTTGGCCAATCGGCGGGGCTCAACCATTTTCCCCGTGAGAATAAAGTACCAGAGCTGCTCAAAAAGGATGGCTGCACGAAAATCGGCCATGTCTTTTTGCTCATCCAGCCACTGGTAGCACCGCTGGTAAAATTTCACGTCGTGGGAGAGGATGCACTCTCTGGTGGTGATGAATTGCGCAGACCACGTGTGCTCCAACTTGTCTGGCAGGTTGACCCCGAATATCGGACAATACTTCTTCAGTTGGAGCCACACCGGCATCCCGTGGGCACAGTCCTCGAACAAGGAATGTCGAAGGTAAGGATTGTTGAGACTGAAGTATTCACTCCCATCATACCTTTGAATTGCCTCCATGATTTTCACGTCCTGGTGCCAGGCCGTCTCATGGCCATGGCAGAAGGCGACTCTGGCCGGCAGATCGGAGTAGAAATCGATTATGAACCGGAAATACGCCAGCGCTTCTCTTCCGCGATTCTCCACACTTCGGATGCGGCTTTGATCCAGGGCCGATTCGGCCAGGGAGAGGGGTTTCTTCGAATACACTACGTAGTCGAAGTCCGTTTGCCGCGCGAGCCAAGTGAGGTCCTCCTTGTTGTGACAGGCGACGATCCACATCTCGCTGCTTCTCATCTTTCCTCCCTCCGGACGGTCGTCGCCGTGAAATGGCGGTCTCCCTGATCGATCATTGGAAGATCGAAAGGCCGTGCCGCAAGGTATGCTTGGAATGAAAATCCATACGGCGCAGCCCTTGGGATTTTTCAAGCCAGTCGGCGAATTGCACCTCGCCCGGTTGGTGGACGATGCCTTCGGGCGTTTCGACGCCGCCATACTTCTGATGAACCGACCGCACAAATGGCTTCGCCCAGGTACCGGTATCATGCACCGCAATCATGGCCGGCCGCGGTATCAGTTTTTCAAAGACCAGCTTGTTGACCTCGCAGTCATGTCCCGCGTCGAAAAATACAAAATCCACGGCGCCCGTCATTTCCGTCTCGTACTTCCGCATGTCCATCTGGATGGATTTGAGGCGCGGCGCGAATTCCTTTTCCATGTCTTCCACCGGCGGCATGATCATGGCGTCGACCGCGAATACCCTGGGGACACCTGCTTCGAGCCAGACGCGCGTGCTGTATCCCAGGCACGACCCAAATTCGAGCACCGCTTGCGGACGGACTGCCCGGACGATCCCATAGAGCAGCATCGCCTCATCACGCTGGATCGGGCCGAGCGCTTCCTCGGAGTAGGATTTGAGCCATTCAAGTTCCATAGACCTGCAAAATCTTCGGCATTCGGCGCGCCGTCAATCCAGTTAACCACCGCTCTTTTCCCTATCCACTTTGCGACGGCTGTGAAATTTTATCGAACATTCCACCGCGTTCGGCTCTCTTACGGCGCAATCCGTCGCCCTCTCCGCCACAGAACACGCGTGGAGCGGACGCCGGAGGTGAACCAGGCCCTTCCTTTATGCAAAAAGAAACCCCCGGTGCGGTCTCCCAGGATGCCGACGTCCAGGCCATCGACGAACTTCGCGAACTCAACGGCCGTATCCGCGCCGAGCTGGCGAAGGTGATCATCGGCCAGGACAAGGTCATCGAGCAATTGCTCACCTGCATCTTTGCCCGCGGGCATGCCCTGCTCATGGGCGTGCCGGGCCTGGCCAAGACGCTGCTCGTGCACTCGCTGGCGGATTTGATGTCGATGTCCTTCAGCCGCATCCAATTCACGCCCGACCTGATGCCGAGCGACATCACCGGCACGGAAATCTTGCAGGAGACGGAGAAGGCGGGCCGGCGCGCCTTCGAGTTCGTGAAAGGGCCGCTCTTCGCCAACATCGTGCTGGCCGACGAGATCAACCGTACGCCTCCCAAGACGCAGGCCGCGCTCTTGCAGGCGATGCAGGAGCAGAAGATCAATGCGGGCAAACACAGCTTCCGGCTCGACCCGCCGTTCTTCGTCCTCGCCACGCAAAACCCGATCGAGCAGGAGGGCACCTATCCCCTGCCCGAGGCGCAACTGGACCGCTTCATGTTTCTCATCAATGTCGGCTATCCGAGCGCGGCGGAGGAATTGCAAATCGCGAAGACCACCACCGGCGGCGCGGCGCCGGTGCTGGACAAGATCCTGCACGCGGAAGACATCCTGAAATTCCAGGATATTGTCCGTCGCGTGCCGGTGCCGGATCACATTTACGAGCACGTGGTGAAGCTCGTGCGCAAATGCCGTCCGGTGGGCGAAGAAGCTCCGGAATGGATCAAAAAATGGGTCATGTGGGGACCTGGTCCTCGCGCCGTGCAGTACCTCGTCCTCGGCGCCAAGGCACGCGCCGTCCTGAACGGCAGCTACCTCGCCCGCCTCGAAGATGTGCACGCGGTGGCCGAGCCCGTGCTGGCCCACCGCATCCTCGTGAATTTCCACGCGGAAAGCGAGGGCATCAATAGCATCGAGATCATCAAGCGGATCATCGCGGAGACGGCGGAATGAGGAGGCAAGTGATCAGTTGTCAGTATTCAGTGCGCGTCTACCGGCCGCCTACTACTGAGCACTGATTACTGATTACCCTGCTACCATGGCCAGGACCGAACACCACTGGGACTTCCTCGACATGGCCGTGATTGCGCGGCTGTCGCGGCTCACCGTCTCGGTGCGACTCCCGATGCTCGGGTCGGTCACCGGCATTCATCGCAGCGCCACCCGCGGCTCTTCGGTCGAATTTGCGGAGTATCGCAAGTATGCGCCGGGCGATGACCTGAAGTTCCTCGACTGGCGGGTCTTTGCGCGGACGGACAAGTATTTCATCCGCGAATTCGAGGCGGATACGAACCTGCGCTGCTATGTCGTGCTCGATACCAGCGCGTCGATGAAGTTTACCAGCGGCGCGGTCACTCGTTTCGAGTTTGCCCGGCGCATCGCGGGCACACTCGCGCATTTGCTCGTGCACCAGGGCGATGCCACGGGGCTCATGTGTTTTACCGACAAGACGCTGCACGAACTGCCGCCACGCCGCACCCCCACGCATTTGCGGCAGTTGCTCGACACCCTCGCGGACGCCAAGCCGCAGGGCGAAACGAACCTCGTTACCACGCTGCATGACTTCGCCGAGCGCATCCGTCAGCGCAGCCTCGTGATCATCATCAGCGACCTGTTCACCGAGGTGCCGGAACTGCTCGAGTGCTTCAAGCACCTGCGCTTTTACAAGCACGACGTGGCCGTCTTCCACCTGCTCGACCGGCAGGAATTCGACTTCGATTTCACGCGGCCCGTGCGCTTCGTGGACATGGAAAGCGGCGCGGACTTGATCACCGACCCCGCCGTGGTGCGCGAGGCCTATCACGAGGCGCTGCAAGACTATCTCTCCACGATGGCGCACGGCTGCCGGGAGTTCGACGTGGACTACCGGCTCACCTATCTCGACCAGGGCTACGAAGGGGTGCTCACGCAATTCCTCCTGCAACGAATCAAGCGCACGAAGGGAGGGCGGCGATGAAAGCGAAAGACTTCATCCTTCATCCTTCATCCTTCCGCCTTTCTTCCTAATGGCCTACTTGCAGCCATGGATGTTGTGGGTGCTGCCGGCGGTTTTGCTGCCGATCATCATCCATCTCCTCAACCGGTTGCGCTACAAGACGGTCCATTGGGCGGCGATGATCTTCCTGCTCAAGGCGAACCGCGCCGCGACCCGGCGCGCCAAGATCCGCCAGTACATCCTGCTCGCCCTGCGCTGCCTCGTCCTGCTGTTCCTGATTTGGGCAATGGCGCGGCCGCTGATTGGCGGCTGGCTGGGCTCGGCGGCGGGAGGGGCGCCGGAGGCGATCGTGCTGCTCCTCGATCGCTCGGCGAGCATGGAAGGGCGCGGGGGTGAAGGGCAGGAGAGCAAGCGGGGACATGCGCTGGCGCTGCTTTCGCAAGCGGCAAAGCAGAGCGCGGGCAGTCATTTCGTGCTCATCGAAAACGTCCTGCGGCAACCATTGGAAATTGCCGACGCCTCGACGCTGACGACCATGCAGATGTGCGAATCGACGGACACGGGGGCGGACCTTCCCGCAATGTTCCGCGCGGCACTCGACTATCTCGCGAAGAACAAACCGGGCAGCGCGGAGGTGTGGGTGGCAAGTGATTTGCAGGCCAGCAACTGGCGGCCCGAGAGCGCTGAGTGGCAGGACATCGCGGCGCGCTTCAACGGCCTTACGCAAGGCGTGCGCGTCCGCATCCTCGATCTGTCGTCCGCGCCGGGGGACAACGTCTCGCTGAGCTTGAAGAGCGCCGAGATGCGCGTGCGCGACGAGAAGACCGGCAAGGCGCAGCTCAGCCTCGCGCTGGAACTGAAGACCGACGCGCCCGGCAAAGGCACGCTGCCCCTGCTCTTCACGCGCGACGGCGCGAAGAGCCAGGTCGACGTGCCGCTCAAGGCCGCGACCCAACGGCAGAATCTCAAATTCGATCTTCCAAAAACCGAACCCGGCTGGGGTGAACTCGAATTGCCCGCGGATGAAAATCCCGGCGACAACACCGCGTATTTTGCCTACGCGCCACCGGTGCCCTTGCGCGCGGTCATCGTCGCGGAAGGCGCTTCGGCCCAGCGTCTGCGGCTGGCGGCGGCGCCGGACAAATCGCGCACCGACCGGTCCGCCGATATCGTTCCCGCGGCGCGCGCCGAGACGATTTCCTGGAAAGATACCGCGCTGATCGTGTGGGCCGCACCGGCTCCCAGCGAGGTGGTCGCGAAATCGCTGCAAGGCTGGGTCGAAGGCGGAGGCGTGCTGCTCTGCCTGCCGCCCGGAGGCGAAGAGACCAGCGGACCGCTCGGGTTCACATGGACGGCGGCGGAATCCGCGCCGAAGCCCGCGCCTTTCCGCGTGACCGCGTGGGATGATCTCGATGGTCCTCTCGCCCGCACCGACAACGGCACCCCGCTGGGCCTCGCCAAACTCGAGATCGCGCGGCGTCAGGTCCCCGGCGGCAGCGAAGGCGATCACACAGCCGCCGCCTTTGCCGATGGCCGCCCGTTTCTCCTTTCGCACAAAGTCGGCGCGGGAATGGTCTTCGCCTGCGCGACCATGCCGGAGGCCGACTGGGGTAATTTCGGCGATGGCTTCGTGCTGCTACCGATGATGCAGCGGTTGCTCATCCTCGGGGGCAAACACCTCGCGCCGCCGACCATGGCCCTCGCCGGCGAATGGCAGCCTTCCGATCCGCAGGAAACGTGGACCGCAGTGGAGACCGACCGCCGCCGCGACTGGCGCTGGCACGCGGGCGTGTATCGCAACGGCGCGCACCTGATCGCGCTCAATCGCCCGGAAAGCGAAGACGCCCCGGAGATTGTCGAGCGCGCGCGCCTGCCGGAATTATTCCACGGCGTGAAGCTGACGATTATGGCCGGCGCGCTCGAACTCAAGGCCGACCGCCTGCAGAGCGAAATCTGGCCGGTGATGATCGTGCTCACCATGCTCTTCATGTGCGCGGAAATGGCGCTGGCCACCAGCAAGGCGATGCTGCCCATCAAGCCGGGCACGAAGTCCGTGGCAGCGCGTCCTCCGTCGAAACCGGCACCCGCGGAGGTCCCGGCGTGAACGAAGGCTGGCAGTTCAATACGACGCCGTGGGTGATGGGCGTGGCGGCGATGTTCGTGCTGGCGTCGGCTTGGTTTTTCGTCCGCAGCATGCGGCGCGAAGGGCGCGGCGGCTGGATGACCTGCCTGCACGTGCTGCGCTTGCTCATCGCGCTGGCGATCGCCTTCACACTCCTCCGCCCGGAGCGCGTGCAACTCAACAAGCACACCGAGCAGCCGCGCGTGGTCGTGCTGTGGGACGGCTCGGGGAGCATGGAAACGCGCGACGTGCTGACCGGCGAAAAACAAACCGCGGCCCGCGCCTCGTGGGTGAAACAGCAGGTCGAGTCCAAATTCTGGGCGCCGCTGGAAAAGCAGTACCAAGTCACCGTCGAGCCTTTCGCCCAACCGCCCGCGGACGCGAAGGCCGACACGGAAACGGAGATCGGCACGGATCTCGATTCGCCGCTGGAGCGCGTGCTCAAGCAGCACGGCGACCTCCGCGCGGTGTTGCTACTCAGCGATGGCGACTGGAACCTCGGCAAATCCCCGATCACCGCCGCGACGGGTCTGGCGCAGCGGGAGGTGCCGGTCTTCGCCGTCGGCGTGGGCAGCGAGACGTACCTGCCGGATGTCGAATTGCAGTCGGTGCTCGCGCCGAGTTACGGGCTGATCAACGAGCGCATCAGCGTGATGTTCACCGTGCAGAACCATCTGCCGCGCGAGGTGAAGACGACCGTCACCGTGGAGGGCCCCGGCGGCGCCACCGGCACGAAGAACGTCGTCCTGCCGCCGATGGGACAAGTGCAGGACATGCTCGTCTTCACGCCGCAGAGCGAAGGCGAGGGCGACTTCACCGTGCGCGTCCCGGTCGAGGCGGAGGAAGTTTTTCCGGGCAATAACGCGCGGGCCTTTCATCTCGCGGTGCGCAAGGAAACGCTCAAGGTGCTGGTCGTCGATTCGCAGCCGC